>JAHRXB010000315.1 GCA_019104905.1 Bdellovibrio sp. | reverse complement strand
CAGGGGCAAAAAGAGGGTCTTCATCCTGAATCACCTGCGGGGCTTTTTATCGCCAAGTATGCGGATTATTTTTCGCAGTTTGATTTGAGTTTTCAAGATCCTTACATGGGTCGGGGAGGCTTTGGCGCCTCGACGGCACAGTTTCTTTCAGTCTATGCACTTTGGCTTTATAAAGAAAAAGCGCAGCAGGACATGGAAAAGCTTCTCGATTTTAAACATCTTTTGGAAGCCTATTACGATGTGGCGTGGCAGGGACAGGGGCAGCGTCCCAGTGGCGCGGATCTTGTCGGACAACTTAAGGGTTCCTTGACGTTCTTTGAAAAACGACAAGGTTTGATCTCTGTAAAAAGTTGGCCTTTTATGGATTTAGAATTTTCTCTGATCCATACCGGTAATAAAGTGGCAACCCATGAACATCTCAAAAATCTGCCGGAGTTTGATGGCAGTTCTTTAGAACAGGCTTTTGCCGTCATTCGCGAGGGATTTGAAAAACAGGATAGCACGCGTTTTATCGACGGTGTGAATGCCTACGCCCTGGCTTTGCAGGATCTTGGGTTTACCTGCAAAGAGACTTTAAGCCTCTTAAGCGAGCTTCGGCAAATACCGGGCGTTCGAGCAGTAAAAGGCTGCGGAGCTTTGGGTGCGGATGTGGTTTTGGTTGTGACCAACAAGGCGGAATCCCAGGGCGTTCAGGATTTCTGTCAGACCCGTGGACTTGTGATTTTATCTTCCTCTAAAAATATTTCTTCAGGACTTCAGTTACGAGGCTCGTTATGAATCAGGTATTAGTTTCGGCACCTTCCAATATTGCGTTGATTAAGTATATGGGAAAGATTGAGGGCACGGGGAATAAACCGACGAACGGTTCCTTGTCCTATACGTTAGAGAATCTGCGAACCTTCGTCCGTCTGACTGAAATCGAGGGCGCTGAGGACCAGTGGAAACCGTTAGTGCGTGAAGATCTGGAAAAAATCGAACTTTCTGAAAAAGGACAGCAGCGTTTTTTAAAACATTTGCAGAACTTGAAACAGAAGTGGGGAGTGAACAAAAACTTTCTTGTCGAATCCGCCAATAACTTTCCATCGGATTGCGGTTTAGCGAGTTCCGCCTCAAGTTTTGCGGCTTTGACCTTGGCGGCGGCAGAGATGTTTCAAAAACTCAATCCCCAACCTTGGGGCACGGATAAAAAGGTTCTTTCTGAACTTTCTCGACAAGGATCTGGTTCGTCTTGTCGGTCTCTTTTCGGTCCTTGGGCTTTATGGCAGGCGGAATACGCCGAGCCCATGGGAATTTCCCTGGATCACTTTCACCACATTGTTGTGGTGGTGGAGGATTCTAAGAAAGAAGTTTCCAGTTCTGATGCCCATAAGCTTGTAACCACCAGCCCTCGTTTTAACGGACGACCCGAGCGAGCGGAATTGCGTCTCAAGGATTTGGTGCAGGCATTATGTTGGAATGACTGGCACATGGCTCGTCAGATTGTTTGGGACGAGTTTATGGATATGCATCGTTTATTTGAAACAAGTGTCCCTGCTTTTTCCTACATGACTTCGGGATCTAAAAAGGTTTTGGAAGACTGCCAAGGATTTTGGAATAAATGGCAGGACGGCCCCTTGGTGACGATGGATGCCGGAGCGAATGTTCATATGCTCTTCAGAAACGATCAAAAGAAGTCTTTTGAAACATATCGTGATCATTTTAAAAAAGACTTTAAGGTTCTGGCCTTTGAAGGTGTCAAAGACAATGTCCATTGATTTTTCCTGCAAATCATTTGGAAAGTGGATTCTTGCTGGCGAGCATTCTGTGCTGCGTGGAGTCCCGGCATTGGTGTTTCCTATTCAATCTCGCAATCTCGAGTTGAACTATTCAAGGGGCTCTCAGTCTTTGGAACTGCAGTTGGTCGGAGATCATGGAAAAGATTTGCAGCTACTGGTTTGGGGTGTTTTAGAGAAAGCTTGCGAGTTAAAGAAAATATCTCGCGCAGATATTAAAGGGACGCTGCTGTTAGAGTCGTCTATTCCTGTGGGTGCCGGCATGGGGGCCTCGGCGGCTCTTTGTGTGGCTGTGACTCGATGGTTGGGATTTTTGGGTTATGTGGATGAATCTGAATATTATGAATTTGCCCGAAATCTTGAAAATCTTTTCCATGGCGAAAGCAGCGGTGTTGATATTGCCGTCGCTCTTTCGGGTGAGGGATTACGTTTTGTAAGAAACGGAGAAAAGAAGTCTCTAACGGCGACATGGAGACCTCATTGGTATATTTCATACTCCGGCAAGCGGGGAGTAACCGTGGATGCGGTTAACAAAGTGAAAGATCTCATCTTGAAGAATCCGGATCTCGGGGAAAAATTGGATTTGCAAATGGCCAAGGCCGTTGAAATTGCCGAGAGGGCATTGACATTAACCTCCCAAGAAGGGCTTCCCATTTTGGCTGAGGCCATAGAACTTGCCGGGCAGTGTTTTGAGCAATGGGGTCTTAATGATGGAGAGCCCCGGGCGCATATTGAGTGGTTGCGAAAAAATGGCGCCCTTGCCGTCAAACCCACCGGATCTGGCGGCGGTGGTTATGTTCTTTCGCTGTGGAAGAATGAGCCTCCCTTTGAAATCCTTGAGAAGCTCATTCCCTGTTAGATTTGTATGCTAAAGGATTTACGCAAAGATATTTCTAAACTGCAAGATCCCGACCGCGCTAAAAATTTGCGACGTTTTTTTAAAACGGGAAAAGGCGAATACGGGGAAGGGGATCTTTTTGTAGGTCTCAATGTTCCACAGTCGCGAAGTTTGGCAAAAAAGTATGCGACGCTGTCTTTGCGCGAAATTCAAACACTCTTAAAGTCTAAAATTCACGAAGAGCGTCTGATCGCTCTGTTTATTTTGGTCGGAAAATATTCTCGCGGAAGTCAGCGGGACCAGGAAAAGATCTATAAGTTCTACCTTAAAAACACAAAGTACATTAACAATTGGGACCTTGTTGACTTGTCAGCGGAACGTATTGTCGGGGCGTATTTATACGACAAAGATCGAAAAGTTCTTCGCCGCCTGGCGACCTCTTCTAATCTTTGGGAACGAAGAATTGCCGTCCTTTCAACTTTTCATTTCATTAAACATCAAGAGTCTCAAGAGACTTTGCGTTTAGCGAAGGTGTTGCTAAAGGACGAACACGACCTTATTCACAAGGCTGTGGGGTGGATGCTTCGTGAGGTGGGAAAACGGGTGAGCAAGAAGGATCTTAAGGGCTTCTTAGATGTGCATGCCGCCAAGATGCCTCGGACCATGCTTCGCTATGCTCTTGAGCATCTGTCGCCTCAAGAGCGTCGTCATTACATGGATCTTTAAAGTTTACTTGTGAAAGCTTGAATAACTAAAGAGGGCTATGCTGGCGGCCACAGTGGCGTTCAAGGATTCGACTCCCTGAGTGGCAACAGAAAGGCGTTTCAACCCTTTGATGCCACTAAAACCCGGACCTTCTTCGCCGATGGCTAAGCGCAGATTCTTGGGCCACTTAAAACGAGCGATGTCTTCGCCTTTCATATCGAGAGCATAGACGTCTTCATTTCCGCCGACGAATTCCATAAATTTACCGACACGATAAACCGGCAGCTTTAAAAGAGCTCCCGCAGAGGCTTTGATGGCTTTGGGATGGAACGGGTTGCAGCTTTCCTCGGTCAGGATCAACTTGCTTGCGCCAAAGGCGAGAGCAGATCTGGCGAGAGCCCCCAAGTTCGCAGGGTCTCCCAGTGGACACACGACCTCAAGTCCTTGCGGAGTGTTTGCCTCAGGGAGGGGGGCGATGTCGATGGGCTCTAACACCAAAAGATTGTAGTGGGTGCCGATGACATCCAGCTCATTGAAAAGGGCTTTTGGCAGTTTGAAGACAGGAATGCGCTGACCCTTCAAAGTGGCAGCAGTCATTGTCAAAGAACGAAGATCCTCATGAACCAACTCGACTTTGACTTTAAAGGTGGGGTTCTTCAAAAACTCTTCAATAAGTTTTTCTCCCATAAGGATAAACTCATTGTGTTTTTTAATGCCGCGGGCAGAAGCTAAATCCGCCCAGCGTCTGAAATGATCGTTACTTTTCGAACTGATTTCAATCACAAGGAATCCTTACTTGACTCGATAAAGTTTGAGATCGTGGAAGGTGTCTTGCTTTGACGAAATACGAAGTTTGAGCCCATCGCGGTCTCTAAAAATCGCGATACGTGAAATGTGATTTTTATCCATGATAAGATCTCCCCAGAAAATGCGCTCATCTGGAAAAACATATCCCGTGGCTTTGTGGTTGAACAGGGCGTTTGATTTGAGAGAGAGATAAAGCACTCCTTCAATTCCATCGTCGGGAGTGACCTCCAAAAACCAGATTGTATTGTGGCTGAAGGTCACCCAATTGCCAATCAGTTCTTCCGAAGTGATGTTTTGGCGATTGATACTTGTAGGCCACGGAACAATGGGGCCATCGCCAGGGCCCGCAAAAGCCGCCAATGAGAGGAATGTTAAAAGAAGGGGGATGAGAAGTTTCATAGTGTTGCTTCCTCCGTATTCTTAAACTGAACAGTGGATTGGGGATTGAAGTAGTAACCTTTTCGATCGCGCAGAATGTAACGTGGACTTTCTAGATCGGGCTCTAGCAAAGTACGTAGACGTTTGATGGAAACGTAAATCAAATTGTCATGAAGTTCTGGGTCATAACTTTGACTCCAGATGGCTTCAACCAGATTCTCTTTGCTGTAGCGCTGCCCAGGATTTTTGATAAACAAAAGAGCCATCTCAAAAAGAATGTGTTGGTTTTTAAAGTCGATCGGTCCTTTGGATTTCTCCATGACAAGTCGCGAATCTTCATCAATGCAAAAATCATATTGAGGTAGATTGCTTAACCCCGGTGGACATATTTGGGAAATCGCTTTGTAGAGACGAGGAGACTTTGTCTTATCAACGCCCTTAAGAGCCAGTTCTGCATAGATCTTGTAATGCTCCTCATGCTGTTGGTCTCGGTAGACGCGGGCTAACTGAGCCAAGATGCTGGAGATCAAAAGATGAAAACCATGGAGTTTGGCCTGTTCATAGCTTTGCCAAAGAAGTTCTAAGGCTTTATCGAACTGAGACTTTTGAGTGTAGATATAGCCACGCAAAAGTTTTGCAGTGAGAAGGATTTCGGGATTCTCAAGTTCTCCTAAAAGAACATCTAATTTCTCGAGCTGTTGTAATGCCAATCCATAGGTTGCGGGATTCATGCTCAAGGACAAAGAAAGAATCAATAGTGATCGGGCGAGGGTGTCTAGTTCACGACTGTGAGTTGCTTTGGCAATCGCAGAATTTGCATACCCTTGCGACTCTTCAATTTTACCCTGAGCGAGAAGCCAAGAACTGATCAAAGTTTCAGCTTGGGCCTGGAGGGCTTCTGAAGGATTGGTGGCTAAAAACTGAAGGACTTCCTCCATGGCTCCTTGAGCCAACGAAAGTTCCTCGAGCTCTTGGCAACATTGCAGGAAGATGCGAGAGGCTTCAAGCCATTGGGCACGATCTGGGATTAAGAGAGCTTCATAGCGCGCATCCTCAGCAGAAAAACGAGCCTCGTGCAGATCTCCTTTGCGGACCTGAAGACGGGCAATCGTCAATGAGGGGAGGGCAAGAGAACTCACGTGTAGTGACTCCATCTTCTTTTTTCTTCACCGGACAATTCATCCATCAGAAGATCTTCGCCTTCATCCTCTTCAGGAAGAGGGCGGGGCTTGATTTTTTCGTAAACGACCAGGCGGCGTTCGTGCGGAGTCTGGGGGAGGGTGTAGGCGACGTCCTCAACGAGTTTGTAATACTCGCTCCAGTTTTCTTTCGCGGCCTTGATTTCAGGATCCACTCCGGGACCTTTCATGAAATAGACCCGACCGCCAACTTGCACGCAGTTAATGACGTTTCCTAAGGTATTGCCAATATCTTCAACGGCACGGGTGATAGCACCTTTGACCGGGTAGACACAGTGTTCATTGATATTGCGGCCCAGGATATCCAGATTTTTGAGTTTCATCTCGCTGCGCACGTGTTTTAGGAATTCCACCCGACGCTGAACGCCTTCCCCAAGAAGAATCTTTTCCTCGGGAAACATGATCTTCAGAGGGATTCCGGGGAAGCCGGGGCCGGTCCCAACATCGAGAAGAGGAAACTGCAGCTTCGTGTACTGCGTGATAATAATGCTGTCGATAAAGTGTTTAATTGCAATGTCTCGGAGCTTTAAGAGGCGAGTGAAATTTTCTTTTTCCTGATTGAGCATCAGCAGTCGATAAAACTGAGCCAGTTGCATTCGTTGTTGATGATTCACCAAATCGAAGCCGTGATTGCGGAAGACATCGGCAAGGCGATCGTTGGCCTCATTGAGCTCGTAAATAAGCTCAGGTTTCTTATGACGCCCCATTTGGGTGGAAGCCGTGACTCCACGGGCTTCTTGACGGGCTTTATAGGGGCTGTAGTTGGTCTTATTCTTATGGGCCATACGAGTTGGGGGAACATAGGCCTAAAGGACCTAAACCTCAAGCTTTTTCTGCGCCGTGTGTAAAAGCTAAATGCTTGAAAATACGGGGCTCTGAGGTAATTATGAGAGCCTATGTCGACTTCCAAACTTGATTCCATCAAAGATGCAGCCCTGGCGGCCTTTAAAGCGGCTCCCAGCTCCAAAGATCTCTACGACCTCAAAGTTCAATACTTGGGGAAGAGTGGATCTCTAACTGAAATTATGAAAGAAATGGCGGCTTTGCCAAAAGAGGAAAAACCTCTTTTTGGTAAGAAGGTCAACGAAGTGAAACAGCTTCTGGAGACAGCCTATTCTGAGGCCGAAGAAAACCTGAAGAAGGGAGAGATCTCCGCCAAGATGGCTTCGGAAGAGATCGACATGACTTTGCCGGCATTCGCACAAGCCAAGGGCTCGCAGCACCCTGTGCATATTGTGATGGAAGAGATCTTCACGGTGATGTCTCGTTTGGGTTATAGCATCCGCACCGGGCCGTTGATAGAGAAAGACTATTATAACTTTGAAGCTTTGAATATTCCGGCGGACCATCCTGCCCGGGATATGCAAGACACTTTTTTTATCGACAAGACTCATGTGTTGAGAACGCACACATCTCCGATTCAAATTCACTCTTTGGAAACTGAGAAGTTGCCTTTGCGAATTATCGGTACCGGGCCTGTGTTTCGCTGTGACAGTGATATCTCCCATCTTCCCAACTTTCATCAGATCGAAGCTTTGTGCGTAGATGAGAAAGTGTCGATGGCGGATCTTAAAGGGACGATCAGTTTCTTTGTGAGAGAATTCTTCGGGCCGGGTTTGAAAACCCGTTTCCGTCCTAGCTTCTTTCCTTTTACTGAACCTTCTGCGGAAGTGGATTGTTCTTGTCCGATTTGTAAAGGCAAAGGTTGCAGCCTGTGCAAGCATTCCGGATGGATTGAGATCGGCGGTTGTGGATTGGTCAATCCTCGCGTTTTCCAAGCGGCGAAAATTGAATATCCGAAGTGGCAAGGTTTTGCTTTTGGATTTGGTTTAGAGCGCATGGCGATTATCAAGTACGGTATTGAAGACATTCGTTTGTTCCCTGAAAATGACGTGAGATTCTTAAGGCAGTTTGTAAAATGAAGATCAGTTTAAAATGGCTCCAAGATTATGTAGATGTGGCAGAGTTCTTTCAAAAACCGGAAGAACTTGCCGAGGCGTTAACTCGTGCCGGCCTTGAGGTGGAAGAGATCTCCAATCGCGCCAAAGATTTCAACCACGTGGTGATTGGCCACATTCTTGAGAAAGACAAACATCCCAATGCGGATAAATTGTCTTTGTGTCGTGTTTCGACGGGCGAAGGTGTGGTTCATCAGATCGTCTGTGGCGCGCAAAACCACAAAGCAGGGGACCGTGTCATCGTGGCTTTGCCCGGCGCTGTGTTGCCTGGTAATTTTGCGATCAAAAAGGCGGCGGTGCGCGGTGTGGATTCTGCGGGGATGTTATGTTCTTTGAAGGAACTGGGTCTGGCTAAAGAATCTGACGGCATTGCTATTTTGCCTGCGGATGCTCCGGTCGGAAAGTCTTATGCAGAGTATGGTGGATATGATGACATCACTTTTGAATTGAAGGTGACTCCGAATCGTGCGGACTGTTTAAGTCACTATGGTTTGGCTCGTGAAGTGGCTTGTCTATTCGGAAAAGAACTCAAAGCCCCTATGGCAGAGCCCAAGGTCAGTGCGTCTTCGACAAAGAATGAAATTGCTTTGGAAGTGAAGGCATTTGATTTGTGCCCTCGCTATACAGGACGATTCATTAAGGGCGTCAAGGTCGGGCCTTCTCCGGAGTGGTTGAAAAAGCGTATTGAGAGTGTCGGGCTGAATTCCATCAACAATATCGTCGACGTCACAAACTATGTGATGATGGAGTTAGGTCAGCCTTTGCACGCCTTTGATGCCGCCTTTATCGGTGGTAAAAAGATCATCGTTGACCGTGCCACGGCAGGGGAAAAGTTTATCACTTTGGACGGCTCAGAAATTTCTCTCAACGGAGAAGAGCTGACGGTTCGTGATGCTTCTCATCCTGTTTGTCTGGCTGGGGTTGTGGGTGGAAAAAATTCTGGCGTCAGTGACACGACGGCCAATGTCTTTTTGGAGTCGGCGTACTTCTTGCCGATGAGTGCCCGCAAAACATCGCGCTCTCATGGGATTGATACGGACTCGGCGTATCGTTTTTCTCGCGGCGTGGATCCTGACGGGGCTTTGCGAGGGTTAAACCGCGCAACCGCATTGATTTTGGAAGTCGCGGGCGGAGAAGCTTTCGGCGAACATCATGATTTCTATCCGAATCCAGTGAAGAAAAGTCCTGTCAGTATCACGATTCAAACAGTGACGGATCGTCTGGGATATCAGGCGGAAGAGCACAAGTTTGTCGACTTTATGAAGCGTTTGGGTTGTCAGTTGGAAAAAGCCGGAGAGACCTATAAGGTTCTTCCTCCGACATTCCGTTTCGACCTAGAGCAAGACATGGATCTGGTTGAAGAGTATGCGCGCCTGAATGGTTATGAGCATATTCCGGAGTCATTGCCGACCTTCAAAAACATGCCTTCTCATCATGATAAGGCCTTTATGTTGAATCGCACGACCAGCGAGTTGTTGCGCGCTGAAGGATATCAGCAGGCATTCAATTTTGCCTTCGTTGGTTCAAAAGGCGAAAAAGCCTTCTTGGGATCTTTTGAGATGTTGAAAGCCGCAGGGCTAGCCTCTTCTGAAAAAGAGATTCGCATTATGAATCCTTTGAATGAAGAGATGGACGTGATGAGATCCTCTTTGAGTTATGGACTTTTTAAAAACCTCAACACCAACTTCCACTATGGAAACATGCAGGGGCGTTTGTTTGAAATCGGCAGCACCTTTGCGATGAAAGAAGATGGAAGTTATGGCGAGAACAGTCGCCTGGGGCTGGCTCTTTGGGGGCGTCAGCAAAATCTATGGAATAAATCTTTGGATTATCCCATTGTTTTTGAACTGAAAGCAGCGGTTGAAGTGTTACTCAAGTCTTTGAATATCTCTTCTTACACTTGGGTGACGCCGCAAAATAAGTCTGAGGTTCCGGCTTTCTTGCATCAGGGGCAGTTTGCGCAGCTTTTGGTGGAAGGGAAGAAGGTGGGCTTTATCGGAACTCTTCATCCGGTTCTTTTGGATGACAACAAGATCAGGGTTCCGGCGGCGTTGGCGGAGTTGGATTTGGATCAGCTTTATAAAGGCCAACCTCGTCCTTACCGTATTCAAAGCGTTTCTAAATTCCCGGTGGTAGAGCGTGACTTTGCCTTCGTGATGCCGAAGTCGTTGAAGGTTGGGGATGTTCTTAAAGACATTCGCAAGGCGGCGGGAAGTCTGCTGACGAATGTGGATGTCTTTGACCTTTACGAAGGCGAGAAGATGGAAGCGGGGAAGAAATCGGTCGCGATTCGCCTGTGGTTGCAGGATAAGAATGCCACGCTGCAGGAAAATCAGATCACAGAGGTCACAAACAAGGTCCTTGAGAGCTTAAAGAAGAATTTTGATCTTTCCGTAAGATAAATTCTTGATTGTTTTCAGTAACTTGTTAGGCTTAATGTGCGTAAGCATGCAGAGTGAAGGCCCTTGGGGCCGAAGCTGAAGCCGCTTAAAGTAATTTATGGAGTAAAACTCACTATGGCAGGCCAGAACTTAGGAAAATCAACGGTGACTAAGGCCGATATCGTCGAGAACGTATATCAGAAAATTGGCTTCTCAAAAAAGGAAGCCTCTGAACTTGTTGAGCTGTGTTTCGACACCTTAAAGGATGTTTTGCAAAACGGCGATAAAGTGAAGATTTCTGGTTTTGGTAACTTCGTTGTTCGTGGCAAAAACGAAAGAATTGGTCGCAACCCACAAACAGGGGAGCAGATTAAAATCTCTGCACGCCGTGTTCTTACCTTCCGTCCCTCACAAGTATTGAAGGCGATGCTGAACGGTGAAGAGTATGCTCACTTAAGTGATGAGGACGATGATGATGACTACGATGATCACGAATGATCCCGGAACCCTTGAGTTGGAAAGTTCAGAGCTTTCCCTCGGGGATCAGCACGTCGACTTTGTCGAAGAGGCTGAAGCAAAGTCGATCCCAGTAATGGCATCGGCACCAATTTCAATTCCCGCAATGCTTTGTGATGACAAGCTTTTGGAAGAGATCAATGCGATCCCTGACAAAATGGGTTTTAAAATCGGTGACGTGGCGGATATCCTGGGGATTAAGCAATACGTTCTTCGTTATTGGGAAACGGAATTTGAGATCCTCCGTCCTAAGAAGGCTTCCAACAATCAGCGTATGTACACTCGAAAAGACGTTGAAAATGCCTTGTTGATTCGCAAGCTCTTGCACCGCGATCGTTTTTCTATCGAAGGTGCGCGCAATGCGATGAAAGAGCTGAAAGCTCAGGTGCGTAAAGAAAAAGATATGAGTCAAGTGTTCCACAAGCTTGAAAATTTCAACGAAAAGGTGGATGATCTCATTCTCGATATCCGCCGTGTGCGGTCGCTATTTAAATAATATCCAATAGTCTGCGTGTGGCTCAGCTTGGTAGAGCACTTGCTTGGGGTGCAAGAGGTCGCTGGTTCAAATCCAGTCACGCAGACCATTCTTTCATTATCTAAACAGAAATTCAGAAAAACAAAGAATTGCAATGAGTTGATATTGCATAGTGAGCTTCTCTATTCAGGTTAGGTTACGATTGGACTAACTATTTCGCCGGAGTCGCTGTTTGTGGTGGCGACCGGTATTGCTATGGGGCGAAGGAGGGCATGTTTGCTTTTAACTGGGCTGTGTGACGTTGTGAACTAGTGACTCGGATTTCACTTTGTGCCTGTTCCGTGGGTCTGCGGGGTGAAGCTCGGCAGGGATAGCCCGTATATGTCTTTGCGTATCGTAATCGTATCATCTGGTTTAGTTTTGGGGGATTTGTGAGTGGTCTAAGTCTCGATAGCGTGAATGAGCGAACAGTCTTAGAGCGAGTTCGGTGTCTTCGAAGTCTTGATGGGGCGAGGTCATCGAAAGATGAAATCAACGCAACGGTTATTCGTTGTTTGGATGGATATATTGCGATTACGAATAGTTTAACATTGCATACTACGGAAACGAGTAGGACTTCTCGAGCTCGTAAGGTCGATGGAGCTATAATTGAAAGTGCAAAAGAAATTTGGATTCCGCCAAAACAAAAATTAGGACGATGCAATTTCCCTGGGGAAAGGGTTCTATATCTATCTGGCGATCCAATGACTTGTTTAATTGAGCTCGATGCTCGCAAAGGCGAACATTATTGGATTGGACAATTTATCTATGATCCGGCAAAAAACCTCCAGGAGAAAATTACGTTCAAGGCTCTTGGTGTGATAAATGAAATAGGATTTATGAAGAGTTTTGCTCGAGTTCCCTTCACAAAAATGTTAGATCTTCCGTTTGGGAAGCGCGGTAAGAAAAATACGGAGATTATTACCAAAGCTTTGGCTGATCTATTTAAACAACCAGTTTCTGATCATGATCGTCATAAATATGTAATTACATCTTCTGTTTGCTCCTATTTTTGGGATGATCCTCTAAATTTTAAAAAGATTGAAGCTATCTTTTATCCTTCCATAAAGGTGAACGATCTGGAGAGCGGACATATTAATATTGCGATTAGAGAAGAGGCCGCTCTCCGCCATGTTACATTGAATAAAGTGCGCAGAGTAAAGGTGGTGAACTCCTATTATGAGTATGATGTCGTCGATGAATCGCGAGAGATTTTGGACTGCGGAAGAATCGTCTGGTAGCAGAGCTCTGGGGAGGGGTAATGATTGAAGTAATACCTGAGATATATGCGCCTTCTTTTGGTTCATACCTGGTGAGAAGATTCAGGGTTGGTGGGGCCGCCATTTCGTGGCATTGGGGGCGCTAAGGGCGACACTCTTCTTTGAACCATCAGTGGGGACGAAGTCTCCATTCGAATCCTTGTAATCTAGCGCCTTTAAATGTGTGGACTTATCGGGATTCGTCCACATTTTGTTCCGAATAATACATATTTCTCTCAATGGAGCGTACCCAAGGCCGATAAGAAAGCATGTATATTGGAACGTGTTTAATACTATTCGTTCTTCTTGTCATGCGAGGTGCCGCTCGATGGTTTAAGATTGGGGTGGCGGGAGTGCTCGTGTTGAGTCTCTCAGGATGTAATCTCTCGGCCTCTATTTTAAATGGTCACTCCAAATTAGAAACCAGCATTGATTCCGAGACTACGCCCACCTATATCAATGATGGCAATCAAGGCCATTTTCCAATAGCGGGTCAATGTCCGCAAGGAGCGAAGGAAGTTATTCTTGAAAATCCAGTGACGATGACATTCCCCTGTGTGAATGGAGAGTTTAGCGGCAGCATGGATCTTTCTGCTTTACCTGAAGGGGAATATATATTTGTTCTAAGACCCGATGTCGGGGAGTCTACGACTTGGGCTGTGCAAAAAGACATAACCCCACCCGCGGTAATGTTGGATTCTGTGCCTTCATTTATTAATATTGCAAATGTCTCGGCATTTTCTATCAGTGGGACTTGTTCTGAATCTGGCCGTATCGTGTTCATTAAATCTGATCTTCTACGCTTTCCAGTTTTGTGTTCCATGGGGACCTTCGCCGGCAATCTGGATCTTTCAGGTCTTTCAGAAGGTGTGGTTGTTTTGACAGTGAGCCATGAAGATGCTGCAGGCAATGAGTCTTCGGTTGTTTCGTCGACTCAGAAAGACACAGTTCGCCCGGGCCCGGCGGTCCTGACGAATCTGCCAGCCGCCTCATCGCCGTTTATTACTTTAAACTCTGTTGTCAGTGGGACGGGTGTGACGGAGTATGCATTTAAAGTAGGACCGGCAAACACTATCAACTGTTCGGATACCAGCACGGGGCTAAGTGCATTTACATCTGTTTCAACAAATCTGACGGCCGATATTTCAGCGTTGGCTGATACAGCTTTGAAGCTTTGTGTCTGGACACAAGACATTGCAGGAAATCGCCAGCTAGTATCTGATATTTATGAATACACTTGGAATAAAGATAGTACTATTGCTTTAGCGACAATCAGTGCGTTTGCTCCTGCTGGAAACATAAGTAATACAGGCGTAGATCGCGTGGTTACAATCAGTGGCGTAAATATCACGGACTATAAGGCTGTAGTACTTTATAATCAGTCAGATTGTTCAGGGGCGGATTTTAGCGGCGCTTTTGAAACACCTGCAGCCTCTAACTTTACCTTTTCAATCGGGACAGACGGGACTTATTTGGTCTGCGTGATTGGTAAAAACGTAGCGGGATTTTGGCAGCCCACGAACGCAGCCACGGCGTCGGATCTTTTGACTATTGATCGCGTGCAGCCGTCATTGATTCTTACTTCGACGGCGGCAAGCACATTTAATGTATCAACAATCAGCGTGACGGCGACATTCTCAGAATCCATTACGGGTTTTTCTGCGGGCGATGTCATTGCTACGAATGGAACAGTTTCTGGATTTAGTGGCTCCGGAATGACGTATACTTTTACAGTGACACCAGTCACTCAAGGATTGGTAACGGTGGCAGTGAATGCCGGAGTTATCGCCGATGCCTCAGGAAATGCCAATACCGCAGC
>JAHRXB010000291.1 GCA_019104905.1 Bdellovibrio sp. | reverse complement strand
ATGAGTGGATCAGGGTTTGGGGTTGGCGGTTTCTACGATTACGTCCTTGGTAACGATTTCGTAGGACGAGGTTATGCGGGTATTGAACAGTTCAATGTTTCTGGCTCGGCTTCCGCCGCAGCCTGTTCAAGCTCCACCAGTTGCGACGCAAACATCAATTATCTTTCTTTGTATGGATTAGGAAAATGGTATCCCCTTCAAAGCGGCGCCTATCGCGCCTGGGTTGGCGGCGGACTCGGTTACCTCTTGGCTCTTTCCAAATCAAGTTCAGCGCTGAACCAATCACAAATTTCAACAAATCAAGTGTTCACTTTCGCAGTAGGAGCAGACATTCAACGCGATAGAAAAAATTATATTCCCATCAGTGTCGAGTATAATTTGTTCCCCGCATCTGACACAGTGAAAGCCAGCATGATTTTGATTAAAGCCGGATGGGCTTGGAATCTATAGATTATCCTGAGGCGGAAACCAGATAACAAAGCGTGTTTTCGCAGAGGCCTCATCCAAATAAAGCTTCCCGTTGTGGGACTGAATAATTCCCTGTGAAATACTCAATCCCAAGCCAACTCCCTGCCCGACTTCCTTGGTGGTAAAAAAAGGCTCCATGATCTTCTCTCGCATATTGTAGGGAACCCCAGGGCCTGTGTCAGAGACGCTGATTTCTATTCCCTCTTTGCCTCTCCGGGCTTCAATCACGACTTTTTTATACTTACTCGCTTGAACGGCATCCAAGGCGTTGTTAAGTAAATTCAAAAGAACCTGAGAAATTTGATAAGATCGGGCTTTGATCTTTAGTTGAGGTTCTAACACCGCAGAAAGCTCCACACCCTCCAACTTAAATCTTTCATGGCAAAAAGCCAAAGTATCATCAACCAATGACTCAATGGACACCCACTCATCGCCACTGGCCTCTGACTCTCGCGAATAAGTGCGCAGTCCACGAACAATCTTGGCGATTCGTTGTACGACAGATTCAATGGAGTCGGTTTTCTTCTGCAATTCTTGATCGTCCCCCAACCCTTTGTGTTGCAGCGTCTTACGCAAAACGCCGACGTGCCCACTAATGATGGCTAAGGGATTATTGATTTCGTGGGCGATTCCAGCGGCCATTTCTCCTAATGACGCCAGACGAGCCGAGGTTAACATTTTAAGTTCTTGATCCTTCAGAATTTTTTCTTTTTCTCTCAATTCAGTGACGTCTTCAAGAATCTCTAAATAACCTGTGATCTCTCCGTTCTCGTTGCGAATCGGATTCATCGACATCGTCATCACATAACGTTTTCCTGATTTGCTGATTTGAGTCCACTCGGAAGCTCTTGTCATTCTCAACTTATCGGCCGCCGAGATAAAGTCCGCACCTAAAGCAATGGGGTAACCCAACTCCCTCTCCATCTTCGTTCGGACCTCGTGCACTTCATTCATATCATGAAAGATCAATGGAGTGGCTTGCCCCACAACTTCTTCGTTTTTGTATTCCAAGAGTTCTTCGGCCGTCTTATTCATCTCGCGAATCACTGTATTTTTATCCAGGGATATAATCAGCAATGGAACGCTGTTCATACCTGCTGTTTTAAAATCATAGGCTTCTTTCGCGGCACGCTCGGATTCCTTGGCAAGATTATAAAATCGCAGAGCAATCCCCAAAAGAAGTGACACACTCACTCCAAACAAAAGAACCACACCCGGAAGATTTGAAGTATTCTCTCGAATCACTGCGTCCGACGGAACAACCTCGATTTCCCAATGAACGCCAAGCTCCCGGTAAGAACTATTCACTTTCCAGTCACGGGCAAAAACGGGATCCGGCGTCCCTTTACGGAAAACCTCTCGTCCTTGCTCATAGATCACCAAGTCGTATCCAGGAATATCGGCGACCTCATTAAAAAATGGTTCAGACAAAACTGCGGCCGCGACGACCCCTTCGTATTTCGCCTCCACATGAATCGGAACAAAAAGGACAAATCCTTTTCCACCAGTTCTAAATTCAATGATGTTCGACAAGGAAACTCTGTGACCCTTTGTCAGCTCCATAAAACGGGCCTGGAGATCTTTACTCGTTCCCCACACCTTGGTGTTTAGAAGTTGAGTCCCTCCACCAGACGCCGGATAGGCCCAGCGAATCACCCCTTCTTGATCGGCCCAAAAAAGACGATGCAATCCACGGAACTCAGCAAAAAAACCTTCTGCATCCACCTTCCACATTTTCTCACTAGAATATGCTCCCGCGGAAAATCTTCGCGACATCTGCCCTAAGGACTTTTCTAATGGAGTAAAAACATTATCAAGATGAGCCTTCAAACTCTCGACCCGTATTTGGGTCAACTTTTTATTTCTTTCTTGATCTCTTAAAACCAAAAGCTGCCATATCAATATCGTCGTGAGGACCCCTGTCACAACCACAAAGAACGGCGTCAACGCCCGATCGTGAATGGAAACTTTTCCCACCTGAAGACGCAAGAACCACAGCGTGGCCAGCGCCAACATCGTCAACGACAGCGAGGTATGAAGCGCCATCCGGGAAAAACTTCCCCATCCGTATTCAGAGTTAAAACCCAAAAAATAGCTGAGACTTCCTATGAGTGAAAACCCCAATACTAAAGAAGCTCCCGTCGCACTCAACATTTGGAAAGTGTATTTTTCTTTTTTCTGGCAACAGGATAAAGCCAGAATCAACAAGCACGTCGCGGTACTTACAGCCATGCGCCCCGGAAAAGGCATTCCAATACTGTAAAAGGGTTTATTAAAAAAGGTATCCACGCCTAAATCAATCGCGAAGATATATTGAACTAAGGTGACACCGCTGATAACAACGACAACTCCCACGGAGACTTTGGAGATAAGAGACGTCTTAGCATTTGCAAAAGCAATCCCTGTCGCCAAAGCGACAAGGCAAAGCCCTGTATTAAAAACCATGGGGGACAAGTCGGGCCCCAGCTGAATGATGGCTGGATTCTGCAAGATCCAGCCGATCATGACGGCGATACCAACGACAAAAACGATCGACGCCAGTATCTGATGCAACCTTTGAGAAAACTTAGTGAATAACACGAGTGACACCAATTATACCTTTGATCTTTTGAATCTCATAGATAGCTTGGTTCAACTGGCTGGCGTTCTGTACACTGACTTCAAAATGACAAACAGCTTTTTTATCTTTAGTCGTGCGAATTTGCGCTGACTGAATGTTGATCCCTTGCTGCGCAAAAGCCTCAGACATTAACTTCAATAATCCAGGAATGTCTTGAGAAATAATCTTAAGGCGAACGACTCGCTCTTGTCCTTCGCCGGCCTGCTTCACATTCCAGTTCACATCAACCTTGCGAAGCTGATCAAATTCAAAAGCTTTGCGACAGTCACTGCGATGAATGGTGATACCACGTCCTCGACTGATAAAGCCGACAATAGGATCTCCAGGAATTGGATGACAGCATTTCGCATAGTGAACCAGAACGTCATCCATGCC
Source organism: Bdellovibrio sp. (assembly GCA_019104905.1). GTDB lineage: Bacteria > Bdellovibrionota > Bdellovibrionia > Bdellovibrionales > Bdellovibrionaceae > Bdellovibrio. The sequence continues at coordinate 19,372 of JAHRXB010000291.1, read as the reverse complement.
ATCGACGCTGATCAAAGAATTTGTCTTACGAGTTTTTTGAGTCGCCGCACGCATGACTTTTTCCATGAAGGAAGAATCATCCGTCTTAGCTGCTTCTTTGGCGATGTTTTCAGGAGTCAGTCTTTCAACCAAAATTCGCGTTTCAAGCTTTCCGTATCCCACAGTGACATAAAGCTCATCAATATCCGCAAGTCCATGATCTTTAAGATAGGCTTCAAAAGCAGGTCCTTTGAGGTACTTCACGGCCGCCATGCCAAATTTGCGGAACTCTTTTTCCACCAATTCTTTCCCCAGCATGATTGCGCGGCGACGCTGCTCTTCTTTGACGAAAGCGCGGATTTTTGACTTGGCTTTGTTCGTAACAACAAATTTGAGCCAGTCTTTCGAAGGAACTTGGGTTTTAGAGGTCATCACCTCAACCGTATCCCCATTTTGCAATTGATATTTCAAAGGAACCATTTTGCCATTCACACGGGCGCCGACAATGCGATTTCCCAACTCTGTGTGTACCGCATAGGCAAAATCAACAGGCGTCGCCCCTTCGGGGAATTCACGCACGTCCCCTGTCGGAGTAAACACGTAAATTTCCGTCTCAAACAAGTCCGTCTTCACGGTATCTAAAAACTCATCCGGACTGCGCACTTGTTGATGCAGGGTCACCAAATCACGCAGCCAGTTGGCTTGCTGAAAGTCAGAATCATCGACCATCTTGCCGCGCTCTTTATACTTCCAGTGGGCCGCGATCCCGCGCTCTGCAACCAAATGCATTTCTTCAGTACGAATTTGAATTTCAATACGCTCCCCACCAGGCCCAATGACGGTCGTATGCAAAGACTGATAGTTATTGGCTTTCGGCATGGCGATGAAATCTTTAAAACGCCCCGGGATCGGCTTCCACAGCGAATGCACAAGCCCCAAAGCCGCGTAACATTCGGCCACATTTCCCACAATCACCCGGAACGCCAGAACGTCATAAACCTGATCGTAATCAATATTACGAGACTGCATCTTACGATAGATGGACCACAAGTGCTTCGAACGTCCATACACCTCAAACTTGAAACCGGCCTTTGTCAGTTCCTTTGAGATCATGCTTTTAACGTCGTCAATGTAACGATTCTGCTCCGCCTCAGTCTTCTTAAACTGTTGGACCAATTGATAATACATGTCAGGGCGGTAGTAGCGGAAACACAAATCTTCGAGTTCAATCTTCAAGGAGCTAATACCCATGCGCCCCGCAAGAGGCGTGTAGATTTCAAGAGTCTCTAAAGCAATGCGCTCTTGTTTTTCAAAGGGCATGAAATTCAAGGTTCGCATGTTGTGAAGTCGGTCCGCCAACTTCACCAGCACGACGCGAACATCTTTTCCCATCGCCACGATCATTTTGCGAATATTCTCGCCTTGTTTCTCGTGACTGTTTTTGAACTTCATCTGACCAATCTTGGTCACTCCATCCACCAGATGGGCAATCACCTCGCCGAATTCCCGGCGGATGTCTTCCAAAGTCGCGTGAGTGTCTTCCACCGTGTCGTGGAGAAGTCCTGTCGCAATGGTGTCCAAATCTAAATGAAGATCCGCCAAAATGGCGGCGACAGAAAGAGGATGAGAAATATAAGGCTCTCCACTTCGACGAATCTGTCCTTCGTGAGCTTTCTCTGAAAAAGAATAAGCTTTTTCGATCACCTTTAAGTCTGCGTTCGGGTAGTAACTGCGAATACGACTCAGAAGATCTTCTAAAGTTTTCACAGGCTTTTGGCTTACGCCATTCTCTTTCAGGGGCTCAACCATATCTAAAAAGTTTACCCGAGGAGTCGAAGGGCTCCAACTAAGATTTAAAATAAGGCTTTAAATTTACTGGTATTTTCGAAGAGGTGAGACCTTTGTCTAAGGGATTGAGGAAACCTCAATGACCTTGGCCTGAGCCTCTCTGAAGGCAAAAAAATAGGGCTTTCCTTCGAAAGCCCTATCTCAAGTCCAAAATAAAAGAAAACTCTATTACTTGTTCAAATCTTTCTCGATTTGACGAATCACTTCCGCTGTATCCAAAGTCTCTTGGTACCCTACGTTTCCGATCGCCACCTCACGAAGTGCGCTGACGATGTACTTATTGCTGCGAGTAGAAACAGTCGCCTCGGCACCCTTAAGAAGTTGCTTCGCTCTTTTTGCAACCATCAAAACAAGAGCAAATCTATTAGGAACTTTTTCCAAGCAATCTTCAACAGTTACACGAGCCATTTCGCCTCCAGAAAGCAATTCTTCAAGAAATAATCACTGAAACTTTACCATTGTTCCCCCCATTTGCATAGGGGTGCAGAAAGTCAATTCGGCCAAACTACCGCTAAGTTAGCAATTCTTCAACGATTTTTTTAAATTGAGCGTAGGATTGTTCAAAGTTGTCGTTCACGATCTGATAATCAAATTTGGAGGCCTCACGGATCTCTTTTTCAGCGTTGGCCATGCGAACCTCAATATCCGCCGGAACGCCCCCATCCCTCTTTGTGATTCTTCGACGCAACTCATCAATCGAAGGGGGAAGGATAAAGACCGTCTTAGCATCCGGAAACTTCGCCTTGAAGGTCGCAACCCCCTGGATGTCGATATCCATAATGGCGCACTTTCCCTGCTTCCAAGTGTCCTCAATAGACTGATAGGAGGTGCCGTAAAAGTTCGTATGAACCTTGGCCCATTCTACAAAAAAGCCTTCTTTGATCTTATTTTGAAAATCTTCCGCAGCGATAAAGTGATAGGGTTTCCCTTCACTTTCCCCTTTTCGCATAGAACGTGTCGTAAAAGTAATAATGTCGACCAAGCGAGGATCCTCCTGGCTGATCTTTTCGACAAAACTGCTTTTTCCTGCACCGCTTGGAGCGGCAACTATTATAAGACGCGTCTTCATTGAACGTTTTGAACCTGTTCTCTAAGTCTTTCAATAAGGGTTTTTGCTTCTACCACGGTCTGAGTGATCTTGGCTACCTGAGACTTTGAGCCAATCGTATTCACCTCGCGGAGCAGCTCTTGAGTATAAAAATCCAATTTCTTCCCCTCCGCGGATTGAGAGGAAACCAACTGACGATAGTTTTTGATATGTTCAGCCAGGCGTGAAAGCTCTTCATTGATGTCGGCCTTCTCAAGCTGGATCACGATTTCTTGCGACAAACGAGTCGGATCAATTTCATTTCCTTTGAGGCGAGCACGAATTTTCTGCTCATACTTTTCTTGAAGTTGATTGTTCGCTTCTCCGCGCAACTCGCTGATTACTTTAACTTGTTCCTCTAAAGACAGAAGCAATTTTTCAAGATCCTTGCGTAAAGCCTTCCCTTCACGCACGCGTTCGCGGTCACAATTTTTACAGGCTTCTGAAAACGCTTTTTTAAGAACTTTATCTTCCCCTGCAAACAACTCGTAGGTTTCTTCCACTCTAATGATATCTGGAAGACGAGCTAAAACTTCGAGATGAACTTGAAATGGAACGCCCAACTCTTTGGAGAGATGTTTGTATGCCGTGAGGTACTTCTTTGCCAAGGCATCGTTCACGGTCATCTGCGCCTTACCCGCCATATTTTTCACACGGCGAGATACAAAAACATCCACCGTTCCGCGCATCAAGGACTGACCAAGAATCTTCTTAAGTTCCCCTTCATAGGCGACAAATTCCCGGGGAAGATGAAAGCGAGGCTCCAGGAAACGACCATTCACTGCCCGAATGCTTACTTCCACTGTAACGTCTTTTGATTGCGCTCTGGCGGTGCCGTATCCTGTCATGCTTTTCATAATATCTCCATTTTGAAACTGACCCCGAATAGGGTCAAGGGATGAGAAATTTCTCGACCAAATCTCGAGCTTCTAAAAAACCATCCCGACCCGAAAACCAATGAATGTCTTTATCTCTTTGAAACCAGGTTCTTTGCCTTTTAGCCAGTTGCCGAGTGTTTTTCGCGATCTCCTCAACAAGCTGTTCCCGATGCATTTCGCCCTTGAGAAATGAAATCGTCTCTTTGTAGCCCACACTGCTCAAGGGGGCCCACGATTCCAAACCTTGGTCGAGAAGCCCCTGCACTTCCTCTACCAAACCCGCCTTCAGCATTTTCTCCGTGCGCAACCGGATACGTTCTTTCAACTCATCACGATCCCATGACGGACCTATCTTCAACAAAGGATACGGGAACTCACTTCGAGACTCTGCAAACTCTTTTTGTATTTGGGTCACGCTTTTTTTATGACTGCGGAGCAACTCAATGGCACGTCCAATACGATAGTGGTCCGCCACGTGAATCTTAGCTCCATACTCGGGATCTTTTTCCAAAAGCTCGCGATGTAGACGTTCCGCCCCCCCTGGAGACGCCAACTCTTCTTCGACCTCTTTTTGAACCTCTAAAGGCACGGGCAAAACAGGGTACATCCCCTTTTCAATCGCCATAAAATAGAATCCCGTACCACCCACAACAAACACAGGAGTGCCCTCAGGAATTTTCTCCATACATTCAAAAAAATCCCGACAGTATTGACCCGCCGTCATCTCTTGAGGAGGACTCACGTAGTCCAACAAATAGTGCGGAACCAAACCCTGCTCTTCTTGGCTGGGTTTCGCGGCACCAATATCCAATTTCTTGTAAATCTGAACGGAATCGCAGTTGATGATGACACCCCGAAACTCTTGCGCCAAGCGCAGCGCCCACTCGGATTTCCCAGTGGCTGTGGCGCCGACAACAAAGATCACAGGTTTACGCGGATTTTTCATTAGACGATTCGGCCGAAATCTTTCTCGAGTTTGTAAAAGGGATACTCCACACTGACAGGTCGCCCATGGGGACAGAAGCTCGACAGGGGAAACAGGTCCATGTCCCGCAAAAGACTTTTCATTTGTTCAAGCCCCAAAGCTTGTCCAGCTCTGACCACGGAATGACAGGCCATCGTGGCGCAAATATCTCCCACCACGCGCTCTAAAGAATAACTTCCGCCTTGATCAACGATCTCGGTCGCCATTTTATCTAATACAGAACTGAGAATGGCTTCTTTGATCATCAACGGAGCCGCCTTCACACCAACGGTGCCAGGACCCAATGATTCAATGTGAACACCCAAGCGTTCTATCTCTTTGGCAATTCCCAAAAGAGCTTCGACTTTTTCAGGAGACATATCGACTGCCAATGGGAACAAGAAGTCTTGCACATCAACCTTGCCCCCCTTCCACGCCGTCATTAATTTCTCAAAGACCACGCGCTCATGGGCGGCGTGCTGATCAACGAAGACAATCTTATCCCGTCCTTGAGTCACAATATAAGTCAGATTGGCTTGTCCTAAAACCTCCAGCGAGGACCAGTAACCTCGCGGCGCCTCAGGCTCCGGAGATTCAGAAGCCTGCGAAGGACGCAATGACTCCCTTGCCTCGGCAGATGCCGCCAAAGTCTGATAGTCCACTTTCGGCTGATTCACTGTCGAGGTGGGGAAACTAAAATCTTTTTTCTGAAACTGCGTCACCTGAAGCGAGGAATCCTGGAATGCCAGGTTTTCTTTCGGAGTCACCGTTTCAGCAAAATTCGGCAAACCCTTCGTGGAGGAATAATCTTGAGGAGATACATCTGACAGCGGCTGTGGGCCTCTGGGACGCTGATCTTCCGCCAACCAAGGGGCTTGCTCTAAAGTCCCCCGCAAGGCGGCCGCCACGGCACGAAACGCCAATGAAGGCTCTTGAAATTTCACCTGCGACTTCGTCGGATGAATATTCACATCCACACAATCAGGATCTGTTTCCACCCAGACAACAGCAATGGGGTATTCTCCATGCATCAAAAGATTGCGATAAGCCTCATTGACGGCCGCTTGCAAACTGCGATCTTGAATCCAACGATTCTGCGCGAACAACCAAATATTTTTTGCTGTTTTCGCCACATTGTGAGGATCGGCAAAGACCGCATAGGCTCGCACATTGTCGCGAGAGGCCTCGCCAACAAAGAGTGGTTTGATTTCCAAAATCTGCTCAACACGATCTTTACGATTCTTACAAGCGGGCCAAAAACTGACCAGCTTGCCATTTTCCTGAATACGAAACTCCACGTCGTAATGAGATAAGGCCATAGCTCTTAACGTCGTCTTGATCGCGGTATTTTCAGCTGCGTCGGATTTTAAAAACTTCAAGCGCGCCGGAGTATTATCAAAAAGATTTTCAATAAGGATCGTGGTCCCTAACGAACCACCGACTTTGTCGATCTCTTTTTTACGTCCATACTCACTGACAAGCTGATGGGCCTGTTCATCTCCCTCACGACGGGACGTCAAGGTCAACTTACTGACGGCGGCGATACTTGCCAACGCTTCCCCGCGAAAGCCAAAAGTGCGAAGCCTCCAAAGATCATCTGTTTTTGAAATTTTACTTGTCGCAAATCGTTCCAGGGCCTTGGGAAGATCTTCTGGAGCCATCCCCTTACCATTGTCGATCACTTTAACGATGCGACCCCCGTCAAAAAACTCAACATGCACACGCGTGGAGCCAGCATCAATACTATTTTCAACAAGTTCCTTAACAAGATGCGCGGGACGTTCAACCACTTCACCGGCAGCAATTTGATCGACGACTTCGGGAGGTAAAACTTGGATAGACATAGAGGGAATTTGCATGAGGACCCCGCTTATGTCACGCTCTATTCAGGGCGAGGACAGCCTCCCCAAGCTTGGCATTTGAGCAACTTCATTCGAAGATCTCTCAACTCAGAAAGATTGAACCCCAGCTCCATATCAAACCCATGACGAATGCCACCGGCATGAGACAAAGAGCGAAAAACGGTCGCATTCCCCTCAAATTGCTCAGGGCGTAAATGTAAATCGCTATATGTTGTGAAGCGAATTTGCTGTGGGTACTTGGTTAAGTTCCATATAAAACGATCTCTTTGCGCCTTGGCCTTATCAAGAGCCTGCCCATAGTTCTTCCAGCACTTCACTTCCATCACCAAGGCCACTTTTTGAGTCGTCCGGTTGATAACAACAAGATCCAGCTCTCCCAGCGTTTGCCCGCCCGTGCTGTACTCAATCCCCGTCGCCAAAAGAAAGTCTTTATCTGGATAGTCCTCTTGAAGACGCAGACGGGCTACTTGCTCACAAACCGCCCCATCCGGCTCATAATTGACCGCAGACGACTTCAACGCCTCAAAGACAGGCTCAATATCTCCAGCAAAGCACACCGCAGAAAAAAGAACCGACAAAACAGAAAGAAAAATAATTTTCACCCAAAGCCCCCAGCCAGAAACGGATACCACAGAGGGTACGCCGTACCTATTTGCAATGCGGTGCTTCATGTGGATTTTATGACGACTAAAATTCCCAGCCCAGATTCAGGCCAAAACCATAGTATCTGGTTCGTTCCCAGTAGTATTTAGCGTCGGCTCTGACAGAAAGTCGATCGAAGCGAAAGGCAAGCCCCAGATCAAAAAGAGCCCCCAAAGTCATATCATCCGCGGCGTAGCTTACGGACTTTGCACCGCTGGGGACCTCAATGGTGAAGTGAGAGTACTTAAACATCGGCCCAAAGCCATAATAGAAAAGCATGGTTTTACTTTGCGGCAAAACGGTTTGCATCAAAAAGTCGGCCATCACAATAAAGCCATCCGCGCTTTTCTTAGTCACATCCGAGTAGTATTTCGGAGCAGTAAAAGAAAAAAGAATATTGCCGTCCGTATAGATCTCGCCGTCGAACAAGGTGTTGTAGCCGTTAAACTTCACACCAAAGAACGTCATGAACTCCGAACGTTCTTGCCCCAAAGTATCTTCGGTATAATTGATAAAATCCAAAGTGGGTCCACGATAGCGAGTGGCAAAGAAAGGTTTTTTACGCGTTTCCTTTTTTTCGAGACGGCCCTCGCTTTTCTCTGTCGGAGCAATCTTCACAACGCCCAATCTAATATCGGTATCCGCAATCCATCCCACTATTCCTGGCTTCACGCGAATCTTATAAAAGGGACCTTTTTTTCCTTTTGAAATACTGTGAACCTGTCCCCGCTTCAAAGTATCGATCACCGGAGCATCAAAGTCCGCGTCCTGATAAATCAAGGCACCGTCTTGCATGATCGTAGCCTGCTGAGCCTGCGCCCAAGTAATTAAAGGAAATAGGAGAGAAATAAGAAGGACGAAGAGTCCTCTATTTAAAACGCATAAGCCAAACACGATAGAAAGCCTCAATGACAATCTTCAGGGACATCTTGCTTTGGCCGACACGGCGATCTTCAAAAACAATGGGAGACTCGGCCCCTTTGAAGCCCTTTTTCAATGCTTTGTACTTTAATTCGATTTGAAAACTATAGCCGTTGGATTCGACAGTGGAGAGATCGATGCCGTGAAGAACTTCCTTCTTCCAGGCATTAAAACCTCCCGTCCAATCATTCAGTGGAAAACCTAAAATCAAACGTGCATAAATCCCGCCACCACGAGAGATGATCTTACGCAAAAGTCCCCAGTTCACCGTGCGCCCACCTTCAACATAGCGAGAGCCCACTGCAAAATCATGGGTCTCAAGCTTTTTAAGCAAAGGCCCTAGGTCTTCGGGACGATGGGAAAAGTCAGCATCCATTTCCGTGATAGCGTCAAAACCATGATCCATTCCCCAACGAAAACCTGCGATATAAGCCTTACCCAAGCCCTGCTTACCGGGACGAGACAACAAATGAAGCTGCGGAAGGTTCTTTTGCATTTCACGAACAATGGCCCCGGTCCCATCTGGAGAGTTATCATCAACAACCAAAATTTCAACGCCAAGATTTTGTGCAAAAACAGCAGGCACAATCGCCTGAATGTTTTCTTTTTCGTTGTAGGTAGGGATCACGATCAGTGTTTTCATGCCCCCTTAAATTGTCACAAAGGGGCTCTGATGGCAATCATTAGATCATATAGACCGAGAGACCAAACGCCCTTTTCCCTTATCTTGAAGAGCCTTCGCTTTTTCCGCAGGAATCGCAGGCAAATTAAGCGGCTTAGCCAAAAGATACTTAGGATCTTGCTTCCGCGCCTCCAACTGCTCTTTAACCTTCTGAGCGGCCGCTTCGGGCTGCTTCAAATAAAGCACGGGATCAAAGCCACACTGACGGCACACGACAGAAAGTCTCCAGCGAATCTTGACGAAGACTTCTGAAATCGCCAAACACACAACAAAAACAATCATCACACGCGGATCGTACTGCTGCCAGATTGCGAACATCAGCACCACTGACGCCAGCGCACTGGCGATAAGATTCATAAACGAAATGTTTTTCTTACGATAAATACGCCGCGGGGTTTTACAGAAGGCGCAGAAGCAGTTGTGACGTTTATGAAAAAAAGAAAACATACTCTTAGTTTGCCAAAAATGAGGTCTAGAACGAAAGATGATTTTATGAAAAGTGACAAAGTCTTGCTAGAATCAAGACATGCAAACAGTTAAAACAATCCAATTCGTTTTGATCGCTTTCTCTCTCTTTACAACTCCAACCTTGGTCCAGGCTGCAAATGAGTCCGCCGACTATCAGGAGGTCAGTTATGATGATCTCCTCAACGAATTAAGCGCTAAAAAGAAAAATCTGACCCAGAAACAAAGCAGCTCTTTCGATGAGGTGCGCCTGCATGCGGGAATCGGCTATGTGAATTCCTTTACGAACATCGCAGCCGAAAAACAAAATTTCAATCGCCACGCCAATGGCATCCAACTCTCTCTAGGAATGGATCTTTTTTCTCCGAACTGGTACTCAGAAGGAGTCTTCCGAAACTACGGGCTCACTTCTTCCGGCTCTGAAGAGATGACCTTGCGGGAATTTGATTTGAAGTTGGGATATACAAACAAGCTCGAAAGCATCTGGGCCTACTCCATCAGTTCAGGCCTTTCAAATCGTTTCCTGAAATTCTCAGACCCCACTCGAAATATCAATGTGGATGACACCACTCCTTCTTTAGTCGTCTCTACGGGCTTTATGGCCCAAGTTCATAAAAATCTTTCTTTAGGCGCCGAGGTCAGTGCTCGCACGGCCGTCGTCAACCGCACTGCCGATAAGAACTCCTTTGACTTTGCATTTCGACTGAACACTTCTTTATAATCGAGAAGTGGACGTTATTTTATTCATCCTTTGTCTCGTCGTTTTCACCTTGGGTCTTGCGATATTTTCTAATAGAGCAAGATCCCGCAAGGACATCCCCTTTGAACTTAAACCGAACTGCCTGTTGACCCGCTGGCCACTTTTGTTCGTCACCGGCCCTCGATCCATTTTCTATTTTAGTTCTTATTGGAACCTCTATACGTCATTTTTAGCCGAACATGGGTATGAGGTTTTCACCCTCCATCTGCCTTGGAATAACTCTCAGGAAAGAAAAAAACGTTTTGAATACTTTTTGACTCAACAAGAGCAGCACCAACGACGTTTTCATCTTTTTCTTGATGTGCCCACTCTGGAGGAACTCGAAAACTGTATCCGCCACAAGAAGCCCCACTCTATCATCAGTCTGACTGAGCTTATGGACGCAGATACAAAGAGTTCAAACTTCAAACTTTCGTCACTTCCCGTTCCCTCAATGCCCGTGGAGCTTCCTCTGTCAAAGAAGGCCCCCCTCTTCCTGAAGCTGTCCTATCAGCTTCATAAAATCCTCACCAAAAGATCCCAACTCCCCTCCTTAAGCACACTCGGAGCCAGCGAGGACAACGCTCTGACCAACAGTCTTCTTCTCTTAGAACGTGCCCAAACCCTTGCCGAAATGGATTTACGAGAAGGCGCCCCCCTCTAAATTCCTAGTTGCTTATGACCAAAGTCAGTGGTGCAATAGACTCATATGAGCGACTACAGAGACGTGACTCCAAAGAATGCCCCCCAATACGAAACCGCCAAAGAAGTGTTCCGTTATATCGTGAACTACCTTCGCCATCCCGTGGAAAAGATCAAATCCCTGCCCGATTGGAATTGGACCGTTCTTGTGATCACTTTGATTGTTTTGTCCATGGGCTCAGGTATTTTAACGGGACTTGTCCCTCCGAATTTTTTCCGCATCATGGGCGGCATCATTATCTCTCCGATCGTCGGAGTCGTAACCACGACTATCGGTGCCTTGTTCATTTATTATTATTTTCAGGTCTTCGAAAAAAGAACCTGCTCACTACGAAAGATCTTCACCCTGATCTTGTTCGCGAACGTCCCGTTTTTTATTTTCCAAGTGGGCTCTGAGATGATCCCTCCGATCACTCTTGTGGGATTTGCCTTTACCGCTCTTTTGATGGCGGTGGGGCTTACCGAAAACTTCCAAATGGATAAACGCCGCGCTTTGAGATTAGTCACCATTCTCTTTGCCATCGTCTTTATTATCTGGCTATGGAATCGAATCGATATTTCAAGATTAGAGAGACTTGGGTAACATACAGCCCATCTAAAAAACAAAAAAGCCAAGCCCCTTAGGACTTGGCTTTTTTTATTCTCTCTAGAGATCAAAACCCTTCTAGGACTAAGCTCTTCCTGTCGAGCCAAACCCACCCGCACCACGTTCGGTGGATCCCAATTCATTGACAACTTCAAATTGAGCTTGCAGGACAGGAGCAATTACCAACTGAGCACAGCGCTCTTGATCATTGATTGTGACGGCTTCGTTACCAAGATTAATAACAATGATTTTTACTTCGCCACGATAGTCAGCATCAATGGTGCCCGGTGTATTCAACACCGTAAGACCACTTTTCGCCGCCCACCCACTGCGCGGACGAGCTTGAATCTCATACCCAAGAGGAATCTCAAAGGACAATCCAGTCGGAATCAGAGCTCTTTCTCCAGGATTCAAAACAACAGGTCCGGCCAGTTGTGCGCGCACATCAAAGCCACTTGCCCCCATCGACTGATATTGAGGAAGATCACCATGGAAGTTCTCAAGTTTTTTAACTTTTACTGTCAGTTTATTCATAATGCACTCCTCGAAAAGTTATAAAGATAATTCATCCCACCATGGCTTGAGTTCATTCACTCCTGGTCCCAAGAGGACTCCCGAAGCTTTGTCTAAATCAAGCTCATGACGGATATAGTGATTCACGGAATCCACAGAGACTTCTTTAATCTCGTCAATAACGGATTCCACAGATCTATAACGGCCAAAAACAATTTCATTCACAGCCAAAGAGGTCATACGATTTTCAATATCGTCCGAGCCCAACAAAATGCTGCCAATCACTTGTGTTTTAAACATTTCCACGTCGTGCTTCGTCACACCCTGCTTGCGGATCTTTTGAAATTCTTTGGAAATCAAATCGCCGACTTTTTTAGCGTTCTTAACTTCGGTCCCGGCATAAATCGTCAACATCCCCGAATCAATATGGGTGTTCAGACTGGAGTGAATGGTATAAACCAAACCCTTTTTTTCTCGAACACTCTGGTAAAGTTTAGAGGTCATGCCGCCACCCAAGAGCGTGTTCGTGATCACTGCTTCAAAGCGATGTTTGTCTTTAAAGCTCGCCGTCGGGAACCCCAAGAGCATATGAACTTGTTCAGCCTGCTTTTCAACCACGTGGCGACGTTTCAACCATCGTGGATATTTGCGGGCATTCTTCAGAGCCATCTTCTTTTTGGCACCAAGACGTTTTTCGATTCCCGACATCAACTCATCATGATCCAAACATCCGGCAGCGCTGACGATGATATTTCCACCCGAGTAAGTCTTTTTATAATAATCCATCACCTGATTTTGTTTCATCAAAGCGATGGACTTAGGTGTGCCCAAAATAGAGCGCGCCAAAGGATGCGATCCGTACACCTGCTCATAGAAAATGTCATAGATAAGTTCTTCGTGGCTATCTTCGGACATGGCGATCTCTTGCAAGATCACGCCCTTTTCAAGCCCAAACTCTTTTTTATTCAGGTGCATGTTCGAAACTAAATCCGAAAGAACATCAAGAGCCTTCTCCCAATGATCTTTCAAAACCATGGCGTGGTAACAAGTGTATTCGCGCGTCGTGTAGGCATTCAGATCGCCGCCGAGAGCCTCTAAAGACTTGGCGATTTGATAAGCTGAACGGGTTTTAGTTCCTTTAAAAACGAGATGCTCTAAAAGATGCGAGATCCCCGCGACTTCAGGAGTTTCATCTCGAGTCCCGGTCAAAACCCAGATACTGATTGAAACGGCACGGGACCCTGGATGAAGTTCACTCACCACCCGGATCCCGTTAGAAAGTTCAGATTTTTTGAACTTTGTGTTTGTCACTGAAATTGAAGCCTACTGAAGCAAAGCTTTACGAGAAAGCTTAATGCGTCCTGCACGGTCTACTTCAAGAACTTTAACATCAATCACTTCGCCTTCTTTAAGTACGTCTGTAACAGCGCGCACTCTTTCGTTAGCGATTTCAGAGATGTGCAAAAGACCTTGGGTGTTCGGCAAGATTTCAACGAAAGCACCAAATTCCGCAATCTTCACAACGCGGCCTTTGTATGTTTTGCCAACTTCAGCTTCTGCAATGATGTCATTGATCATCGCAATAGCTTTTTTGGTAGCTTCAGGGTCCGCAGAAGCGATGTGGATTGTACCGTCATCTTCGATCTCAATCTTCACACCTGTTGCTTCCGTGATACCACGGATCACTTTACCACCAGAACCGATCACTTCGCGGATCTTATCTGGCTTAATTTTGATAGTCTCAATACGAGGAGCAAATTCAGAAATCTGTCCACGAGGAGTCTTCATCACTTTTTCCATCTCATTCAGGATATGACTGCGGCCCTCTTTAGCTTGCGCCAAAGCTTGCTCCATCACCTCGAAAGAAACAGAGTCAATCTTGATATCCATTTGCAGAGCAGTGATACCTTGAGTCGTTCCAGCAACTTTAAAGTCCATATCACCCAAGTGATCTTCGTCACCCAAGATGTCCGTCAAGACAGCGACACGGTCGCCCTCTTTAATCAGACCCATGGCGATACCCGCAACGTTCCCTTTCAAAGGAACACCTGCATCCAACATTGCCATCGTGCCTGAGCACACTGTGCCCATGGAAGAAGAACCGTTGGACTCAAGAACTTCAGAAACAACACGGATTGTGTATGGGAATTTCTCATGATCAGGAAGAACCGCTTTCAAAGCGCGCTCTGCCAAGTTTCCGTGACCGATTTCACGACGACCTTGACCACCGAAACGGCCCACTTCACCTACAGAGTATGGAGGGAAGTTGTAGTGAAGCATGAACTTGCGCTTTTGAGTCCCCAAAAGAGCGTCAACCATTTGTTCATCATCACCCGTTCCCAAAGTCACAGTTCCCAAAACTTGCGTTTCACCGCGAGTGAAAAGGCCTGAACCGTGAGCACGTGGCAACAATCCCACTTCGTTCGCGATAGGACGGACTGTTTTCACGTCACGGCCATCGATACGAACCGCTCTGTCCAAAATCATGGAACGAGCTTCGTGGTATTTGAGTTCTTCAACGATCGTTGCAATGTCTTTCTTACGTTGCTTCAACAAATCTTTGTCAGCAATATCAGCCAGAAGAGTTTTTTCCGCTTCTGCCTGAGCCAAAGCTGCCGCCGCATAACGCTCTTGTTTTTCTTTGATGGACAAAGCTGCCGCGATCTTAGACTTCAACAAAGCCTCGGCTTTCGTTTTGAAGTCAGCATCAATTGCTGGAGGCGTGAAGGCACGTTTGGCCTTAGAGCCCGCCTTTTCACGCAATTCATCTTGAGCATTCAAAAGAGGCATCATGGATTGGTGACCGAATTTCAACGCCGCCAATACGTCCGCTTCAGAGATAAATCTTGTTTCACCTTCCACCATCAAAAGACCGTTGCGAGTTCCCGCAACGATAACGTCCATGTCGGACTTTTCCATTTGTTGAGGAGTTGGGTTCGCAACGAACTGACCGTCAACACGACCCACTTGGATCGCTGCCGTCGGGCCGTTAAACGGAATATCAGAAAGATGAAGAGCCGCAGAAGCGCCAAGACTCGCAAGAATCTCAAGAGGGAATGCACCGTCTGCAGACAAAACCGTCGCCACAACTTGTGTTTCGTATCTATATCCTTCAGGGAAAGAGGGACGAATTGGACGGTCAATCAAACGCGCTGTTAAAACAGCATCGTTTGTCGGCTTACCTTCACGTTTGAAGTAGCCACCAGGAATTTTTCCAGTCGCATAGAACTTCTCGATGTATTCAACAGTCAGAGGAAAGAAATCAAGTTCTGATGCTTTTTTTGACGACACCGCAGTAACAAGAACAATGTTGTTACCACTAGAGACAAGCACAGATCCATCTGCTTGTTTTGCCAAACGGCCTGTTTCGATGGTGATTTGTTTTCCGCCCACCGATGTAGTTACAGTCGTTTTCATTAAATCTCCTTGAATTTTGTCACAAGGCCTTATGCCTTGCTGGTGGAAGTTTCCCCTCATGGGGTAAAAAGCTTGAAGGGGCTTTTCGCCCCTTCAGGAATTCGATATTACTTACGGATATCAAGAGCCTTGATAAGGTCTTGGTAACGTTTCACATCTTTGCGATGTAGATAGTCCAAAAGTTTTCTTCTTTTATTAACCATAGTCACAAGACCACGGCGACCGTGATGATCTTTCTTGTGAGTAGAGAAGTGAACTGTCAAATCATTGATTTTAGCAGTAAGAAGAGCGACTTGAACTTCTGGAGATCCAGTATCAAGATCTGCTGTTTTGAATTTTTTAACGATTTGAGTTTTGTTCTCTTTAGTGACCGCCATTAAAGTCTCCTTTATTTTAAAATTTTCTGTTTTTTAGTATCCAAACCCTTGCAGTCGTCATGGCTGTCGATCTGTAGAGTTTTATTAAGTTTTAAGGTTCTAACCCGTTCCCTGAGGCCGGTCAAGGCCCTAGTATTTGAAGACCCGGCGAAGGACAAAGCCCTTTCCAGGCTCTAGACCTACCAAAGCCAAAAGCTGTCCCCCCTCCTGGGCCAATATTTGAACATATTGATCCTCAGAAGGCTTAAAAGCCGTAATAAGCTGAGAGCGAAGGTCATGGCTGATCTGGCCATTCCCTAAAAGCACCCGATCTTGCCCTTTTACGCGAATTCTTTTGATTTGAGGCAATGCCAATTCCATAGGCACAAAGGCAGAGCTTCCCTCTCCCTGTTTGACCGAAGCTTCAATAGCCTCCAAAGTCTGCGCCTGAGGCAAAAGATAGGGGGCTGACCAGGTTCTACGCAAGGCACTCATCGCCGCCCCACAACCCAAGGCCTTCCCCAGGAGGTCCACCCAAGTGCGGATGTAACTGCCCTTGGTGCACTTAATGTCAAACTCAGCCCAATCCGGGCCGACTTCAACCGGCGTCACATCCCAGAACTTCATGAGCTTTTTAGGAACCGCGACTTCCTGCTCTCCGCGGGCATATTCATAGAGCTTTTTGCCCTGAACCTTGATCGCGGAGTAAATCGGAACTTCCAGCTCCATCTCTCCTTGGATCTTCAAGGCTTCCTCTAAAATACGCTCTCGGGATACATCGACGGACTTCTGCTCTAAGATTTCTCCGGTGGTATCCAAAGTGTCTGTGCGAACCCCCAGTTGAGCTCGAACTCGATACCCCTTGTCACCTTCAAGAATATACTGACTGAGTTTGGTGCCTTCATTGATCAGACAGGCCATCAAACCCGACGCCATCGGATCCAAGGTCCCCGAATGCCCCACGGCCTTCGTCCCAAGAATACGGCGAAGCCTCGCCACCACATCATGACTGGAAATCCCTGAAGGTTTGTCCACCAACAGAAGACCGTGAAATTGTGTATTATTCGTCATCAGATTCGTTAGAACTTTCGCCTTTTTGCTTTCGTTCTTGATCAAGCTCTTGAAGGATCTTTTCTACCTTCAAAACCTGTTCTGTCGTGTGATCAGGATAGAACGTCAATTTAGGACAATAACGCATTTTGAGTTCTTTACCGATGTAGTTTTGAATCTCAAAAGCTCTTTCTTGCAAAAGCTCCAAAGCCTCTTCTTGCTGGGCTTCTGAACCTAAAACACTGACATAAACTTTCGCGGCGCGAAGATCCGCTGGCATCTTCACTTGTGCCACCGTTACCAAACCTGGCAACGGCACCTTAAAACCACGGATCAAAAACTGAGCAATGGTCGCTTGAATTTCTCTTTCTACGCGAGCAACTCGGCGCCCATCACCCATGTTTTTCATTATTCAGCCCCCGCACCCAACTCGCGTGCGATTTCTTTTTTCACGTAAGCTTCCATCATATCGCCGACTTTAACGTCGTTGTAGTTTTCAATGCCGATACCGCACTCGTAGCCAGAAGCCACTTCTTTGGCGTCGTCTTTGAAACGTTTCAATGAAGCGATCTTACCTTCGTAAACAATCTTGTTCTCACGAAGTAGACGGATCATGTTGTTACGTTGGATCTTACCGTCGATCACGAAGCAACCTGCAATCGTGCCCACTTTAGGTACGTTGAAGGTATTACGAACTTCAACGCGACCCATAACTTCTTCCACCACATCAGGGCTAAGAAGACCGGCCATCGCCGCTTTCATCTGATCGATCAACTCGTAAACAATAGAGTAGGTACGGATATCAACGCCCAGTTGTTTTGCTTTCGCCTGCGCACCCAAATCAGGACGCACGTTAAAGCCAAGAACAATACCCTTAGCTGTATGAGCCAAGACCACGTCCCCTTCATTAATACCGCCCACCGCAGAGTGAATCACTTTCGCCTTCACTTCGCTGGTAGAAAGTTTTGAAAGCATTCCATTGATGGCCTCAAGAGATCCATGCACGTCCGCTTTCAACACCAAAGCCAACTCTTTCACATCGCCCGACTTCACCTTCGCGAAGATATCTTCCAAAGACATTTTCGCCGCCGGAGCCGCCGCTGCTTTTTCAGCTTGTTCTTTTCTTAAAGTAGATACTTCGTTTGCAGTGTCTTCATCTTTAACGATGTCAAACTTATCACCTGCTGCAGGAACCGCTTCAAGACCCAACACTTCGGCTGGCAAACCAGGTCCGACGGATTGAATTCTTTCGCCCTTGTCGTTCACCAAAGAACGAACGCGTCCCTTCATAGTTCCCGCTACGATGTATTGACCGACTTCGACTGTTCCATCTTTAACAAGAAGAGTCGCGACAGGTCCTTTGCCTTTTTCCATCTTCGCTTCGATCACAATACCTGTGCCGGAGCGTTTTGGGTTGGCTTTCAATTCAGCAACCTCAGCAAGAAGTTTCACTTGCTCAAGAAGCTCTTTAATACCCGTTTTCTTCATCGCTGAAACTTCACAGAAGATCGTGTTTCCACCCCATTCTTCTGGAACGATTTCAAGCTCTGTCAATTGTTGCTTAATACGCTCTGGATTCGCACCAGGCTTATCCATCTTATTCACAGCCACGATGATAGGTACACCTGCCGCTTTCGCGTGGTTAATCGCCTCTTGAGTTTGAGGCATCATACCATCATCCGCCGCCACCACGATGATCGCGATGTCAGTGGCGTTGGCTCCACGAGCACGCATAGCCGTAAAGGCTTCGTGGCCCGGAGTATCCAAGAAAGTAATCAAATGACCATCTTCCAATTTCACGCTGTAGGCACCAATGTGCTGAGTGATACCACCCGCTTCCCCTGCTGCCACGTCCGCATTGCGAATCGCATCCAACAAAGAGGTCTTACCGTGGTCAACGTGACCCATGACAGTCACAACTGGAGGACGAGTGATTGCTTCCGCCGCCAAATCACCGAAAGCCGTTTCTTCCGCAACAGCATCGGCCGTCTTAAATACGTTTTGTGCTTCCCAACCGAACTCAGGAACGATCAATGCAATCGTGTCGAAATCAAGATCTGTGTTCATGTTGGCCATAACACCATTCTGCATTAGAACTTTCACGAGTTGAGGAGCTTTCAAGCCCATCTCCATCGCCAAGTCACTGAGCTTCATCGTGTTATTCACTTTCACCACACGTTTGTGCGCTGAAGGTGTTGTAATCTGAGTTTTCATAGCCTCACGGTCCAAAAGACCTTTTTTCTTTTTCGGCTGGAAAACCATCTCACGCTTACGGAATTCCACCGGGTTGAAGACTTGTACTTCTTCTTCCTTCTCTTTTTCTTTCTCACGAACAGCCGGACCAACACTTACGCCAGTCACCTTCTTACGTCTGTCGAAATCCTTCTTAAACTCACCACCAACATCCGGCATTGGTTCTGGAGGTGCAGAAGCTACGAAACCCGTACGGATATTACGTGTGGGAGCCCCACCCGAAGGTCTGTTGAATCCACCAGGACGGGGTCCTGAGAATCCACCACCTTGCGGACGCTCACCTTGTTGACGGTCTCCGCCTTGGAATCCACCGGTTCTGGTGTATCCACTCTGTGGACGCTCTTGACGCTGTGGAGCTTGAGACTGCACGCGCGAAAGGTCCATACGACCGATAATATTTCTTTTAACTGTTGTAGCTGGAGTTGAAG
>JAHRXB010000221.1 GCA_019104905.1 Bdellovibrio sp. | reverse complement strand
TACATATTTTCGACTACTAAAAAACATTAATTTATTTATAAATCACTCCCGAAAGCTTCAAATGACAGCCCTCCCTGCTCTTGCAAGGAAGGCCTTCATCGATGGCCCACACCCTCTTCGTTCTAATATTTTTCTTTGTGTTGCTTGTCGTAGCCACGGGTGTCGCGATGACTAAATCCCAAGTCCTCACGCTTAAAGTTTGTGGCGTTGCGATCTTCACTTTGTCGCATATTCTGCCGGTCCTTCTTTGATTGATAGCTGGGATTTGGATGAGTTCGATCCGCATCCTGAATATGACCTTCGGTTTTTCTTTTATGCGTTTTCATAAGACCTCCTTGGCCTGAATAAGACTTTCAGGGGGCCATACACGATTCTTTATTTCTTCCGACGTCACTGCGCCCAAGTCTTTAACGATCTCTTTTGTGATACAGCGACGCAACTCTTTGGAGAGGCTGCTTCGCACCCGGCCCATAAAATGAGGGTCGGCGATCAACACCAAATCATCGAAACGACGCTTTTGAAGCGCTTCTTCTAAAAATAGAGAAACCTTTTTCGCAAATTCTTGGGCGATTCGCTCCGTCGGCGACTGTGGTTTCACTAAACGAGTTCCATGCGAAACCAAATTGGAAAAAATCCCCGGCTTGTCTGCGTTGATCTGTTGAGGTCTTAAACGCCCCCGAGGATTTTCAAATTTCATTAAGAATTGCACCTCGCTGTTTTTTTTATTTTCATACTCGAAAACTTTCACTTCGGTTCTGTTGGCAACCACAACCCATGTTTTCATTGGCATATCCTCTCTCTCAATTTTTTTGAGGGATCTTCTTTCACTATAGTCACGACCAAGTCTGTTTCACAAGTTGACCCCTCACACTAGACTGCCAAATGACTTTTTGAGTTCCGACCTGGCAGCGATGATAATCCAAGGTCAATAGGTTGGTAAAAACCGGAGGAATCCCATGTTTGAAAAAATGACTCCCGATGACCTTTTACGTTTAACCTCAATTCAAGATGGTCCGTGTATTTCAATCTATATTCCCGCACTGCCCAGCAAAACATTACAGGTTGAGTACGAAGCTCTGGTACGAAGAGCCGCTTATCTTCTTTCCTTTGAAATGAGAAGCGACCTGCGTGAATCTCTTTTAAAGACTTTGTACAACTTCAATCCGGCTGAACATCTGGCCTCCCAAGAACAAGGTATTGCTATCTTTGTTAATAAACATCAGTCGGGATACTATCTTGCGACCCACGAACTTCCTTCCAAAGCCGTGGTGGCTGAAACCTTTCACCTAAAGCCCCTCTTGGATGATCTTCAGCAAAATCGAACTTACAATATTCTCGTGATCTCAGCGGAAGAAGCCGTACTTTTAAACTGCAACGGGGGCCGCGGGACAGAGACTCACACCTTCCTTTTCCATCAAGGGCAGCACAGCAACAGCATCCACTGGAAGCACCAAGATGAAAGTGAAACTGCCCAGATTCCTCATTTGAAGTCTCATTTGCGTGGCCGAGGTCTGCAGGACAATCAATTCAAAAAAAAATCGGGAGTAAAACTTTTTCTTCGCTGGATCGAAGCCAAAATCAGCAAAGAGACCGGCTACAAGACCTTTCCCCTTCTGGTGTTCACGAATGAAGCTCTTTTCCATGCTTACAAAGAAATTAGCACCCATCCGCAGGTCACTCACATTCGTATCGACAGCACAAAAGGAGTCCCTCGCATGGAGGCGTTAATTCATCAGGCAAATTTGCAGATTCAGAAGGACCTTTCTCAACACAAAAGCCTTTCTGCTGCAGAAGTTGAAAATTTGGCGCGCAAAAAAATGGTTATTGACGATCTGGTCAAAATCTCGCGCGCGGCTTTGAACGGAAAAGTGAAAACCCTGTTTTTACGGGACAACATAGAGATCTGGGGGCAACTACATCGCAAAAGTGCTCAGATCACCTTTCATGAAAAACAGTTGACCTCCAAAGATGATGACATCTTGGATGATATTGCCTGCGAAGTAATCCGCCATGGAGGAGAAGTGATTGTTTTGACTAGCAAGGACATGCCAAGCCCCTCTCCAGCGGCCGCCATCTTGAGTTCCTAATGGTGAAGATTATAGAAAAGCAGCCCTTGCCCCAAAGATGCCTGCACGGTTTCAACCTTCTCAATCTTCAAGGCCTGCATGTATCCCAAGACCAAAGCTAAATTTGAGATGTCGGATATTCGATAGTCGCTATCGATGTCGGCATCTTTAAGATGCACGCGATTTTGAAGGACCTGATCCAACTCACTTTGTGTAAACTCTGTGGCCCCTTTATGAACCTGCCTCTGAACTGACATCGACAGGACCCCTCCGACGCCGATCCAGCGAGCCCGAGGGGCTTCTTTTTTGAAATACGCAGGCACATTCAAGTAGGCGTGATTTTTTGCCAACTGCAGAGCTGCTTCCCTCTGGCGGCCAATGGGGTTGGGGGAAGAAAATTTTTTGGGATCTTTAAACTGAAGCACCTCAAGAATTTTATTTTTGTAGGTCACCGAGGCCATATCACCTTGATAGATGTGAACCTTCCCATTTTGCTGGGAGTACATCTGCATTGAACCTCCGCCAATATCCCAAACAATCAATGGTTTCTGGGGCTCCTGCTTCTTTTGCGCTAACGCTGACCAAAATCCCAACTCCGCTTCCCGTTCCTGTGAAATCACCTGTACAGGAATCTGCAGCTTCTGGGATAGATCGCGGGCCATCTGCGAGCCATTCTTTGCCACTCGGAAGACCGAAGTGGCAACACCCGAAATTTTCTGGACTCTTTGTTCTCTCATTTTTTCTATCATCGCTTGAATCTGCGGCAAAGCCTTTTCGAGAACAGACGGAGGGAGCTCTTTGTTGTCTGATTTTTCTAAGGCCTCATTCAAAGGCAGAGGCAATCGTTCCTCATAAACCACACTTAACATTTCTTTACGACAAATATCTACCACGGCGACAAAAGCCTTGGTCGTCCCTGAACCAAAATCCACAGCCCCTTGTTTTTCCTCACAGGACTCGGCCTTCACGCCTTGAGCAAAAAAAAGCAGACCCGATAATATCAAAATCAATTTATTCATTATTCGCTTTCCCGAAGTTTTTCTACAACCCATCCTAGACGATCCTCTATCGAGCCGTCAAATGAGGCACAATGTCTCGTCAATACCGGGAGAAGTTCCCCACCCGCACTTTCAACTGCTCCTGGTTCGTTCCCGTCTGGCACTGATCCTGCTTCTATAGTGTCTATGAGGTTAGTGCTTATCAACAATCAAAAATAAAAAGGAGTAACGTATGGAATCTCCATCCTCTGAATTCAGAGCCGAACTAGGCAATATCAAAGAAAGTGTAAAACATGGCGCGGAAGCCGCCAAGCGGGATCTCAGCAGAACCTGGAATGACCGCTATCACGCTGTTCAGGATCGAACTCGTGAGGCCGTGGATGCCTCTGAGGAATTCGTGAAGGCTCACCCCTTCTATACTGTCCTCGGGGCAGCCACCGTGGGCTTCGTCGCAGGAATGCTCATTCGCCGCAAACACTAATCCCCAAAAACTTCGAGAGGTCTTCACATAAAGAAGGCCTCTCCCCACGAGGAGTCCCTATGCGATGGCTTGGAATGGTTTTGTCTTTCCTCTTTGGTCGTTTGAACACCAAACCCAAGAGCTTCCGCGAAATAGCTCTGGAGATCTTTGACGACGTCAGCCGACGCAGTCGTAAAATCGTCTCTTTGACTCTCGCCGGTCTCGGGGCGGTGATATTCTTTTGCGGAGGTCTTTTCATCTCGATCATTGACGGAACAACTCAATATGATCGCTTTGGCGTGGTGAATTGGACGGCAACCTTCGGTGCGGGTGTGACTTTGATCCTATTCGCCACCGCCGTATTTGCCGCTGTCTTTTTACGCGCTTGGCCGGGCGCCACCCAACGCCACTCACGAATTCCGCCTCATCAAGAAGCGCCACCACCACCTTCCGCCCTTGAACAGGCTTTAGCGGCCTTGGTGATGGACTTCGTGAAAGAACGCGAACTGCGTCGAGAGGCTCGATCTCAAGCGGAACCCCCGCCCTCCTCACCAGACAGAGAGCAGGACACAACCTCGAGCGCCCACTTTCACTGAAAACGAGGAAGGGTTCTTCTATACAAAGTCTTTCGATCAATACCAAGATCGCGAGCGGTTTTTTCTCGAGCTCCTTGGTTGAGATGTAGCACATATTCGACATAGTACTGAGTGACTTCCTCCAGCGAAAGAAGGCGGCCCGCCTTATGACAAAGTCGCTCAAAGAGGTATTCCAAATCCGCATCGTTGTCTTGGTCATTCTCTAACTCTTTCACTGAAATCTCGTTGGAACTTGAAAGCACCACGGCGCGTTCGATCAGGTTTTCTAACTCGCGCACATTTCCCCACCAGGGACGAGAGAGCAAATAGGCCGGCACTTCCGCCGTGAAGCGTTTTTCAACTCCGAGATGGCGTAATGAGTGTTTGCCCAAAAAATAATGCGCCAAAGGTAAGATATCCTCCGGCCTTTCCCGCAAAGGTGGAATTTTTATCGGAACCACATTCAATCTAAAATAGAGATCCTCACGAAATTTTTTCTGCTGAACATCCTCACTAAGATCATTGTGAGTGGCCGATAATATGCGGATATTGAGAGGACGGTAGTGATTCTCTCCGACTCTTTTTATCTTCTTCTCTTGAAGAACCCGTAAGAGCTTCGCCTGCAGATGTAAATCCAGATCCCCGATCTCATCCAAAAAAAGAGTTCCTCCATTGGCTTCTTCAAAAAGTCCTGCCTTCGCAACCAAAGCTCCGGTGAAGGAGCCCTTCGCAAAGCCAAAAAGCTCGGCCTCCAAAAGCTCCTCCGGAATTGCAGAGCAGTTTATCGGAACGAAAGTTTCCCGCTTGCGTGAACTCAGCTCATGAATCAGGCGAGCAATCACTTCCTTTCCTGTACCACTTTCCCCGGTGATTAAGACATTGGCGGAACTCAGCGCCACCCGACGTGCCAACTCCAGAACTTCCATAAATCGCGGACTTTGAGCGATAATTTTCAATTCTCCGCTTACCACTGAAGACCTCGACTTGGAGCGGAGGGATTCCTCCACTCGCACCAATTCTGTTCGGGCACGATACGCCCCTCTTCAATAAAATCCAAGACCTCCACCATAGACTTTCCAACACCTAGAGCAGATGCGGGATTTTGTCCCGTCACCAAACGTCCACTTTTCACGACGTGGGCGGCAAAACGCGGGGAGGATGTATGATCAGCTCCGCGCTCCTCCATTTTAGTTTGCAATAAAAACGGCACCACTCGTTCCATACCCACGGTTTCTTCTTCTTCATTTGTAAAACAAGAAACCTCATGCCCTCTGATCAGATAACTTCCGTCAGACAAGCGCACATTCACCAGAGCAGCTGCCCCATGACAAACCGATCCCACCACGCCGTTGTTTTCATAAATGTCAGAGGTCAGTTTTTGCAACTGCAAGTTGTCAGGAAAATCAAACATTGCGCCGTGACCACCGGCAAAATAGATGGCGCAATAGTCTCGCCCGCTCACCTGCCAGGGCGTTTGCGTCTCTTCCACCTTACTTAGAAACTCTTCATCATTCATCCACGTCGCATTCAGAGGATCGTCCATCTTGACGCCATCCAAGGGCACCTTTCCTCCCTGAGGACTGATCATGTCGACTTCATATCCGGCTCTAATAAATTCATCATAAGGGTGAGTGATCTCTGCAAGGTAGGCTCCAGTTTTATGTCCACTGTCACCCAACTTCTCAGTGCTTGTTAAAACAAAAAGTACTTTTTTACTCTTCATAAAAAGTCCTCCCTCTGAGATACCTGAAGTGTCCCGCAATCATCTGAAGAACTCAAATTTTTGAAACTTCATTTGCAAATCAACATCGGCCAAGACTAGACTTTATCTATGAACTCAACATTTAAAGATCTTTTTTCCAAGCAGTCTCTTGAATACCAAAAGTACCGCCCCTCTTATCCCCCCGAGCTCTTTAAATATCTCGCCTCTCTCGCCCCTGAGCACCAGGTGGCCATTGATCTTGGCACAGGCAACGGTCAGGCGGCCTTGGCGCTGACTTCTTATTTTCAAAAAGTTATTGCGATTGATCCCAGCGAAAAACAAATTGCTTTGGCTCAGCCCCACGAACGCATCGAATATCGAGTCGGGCCCGGAGAATCGCTTCAAATCTCTGATCACTCCGTCGATCTCATTACGATCGCTCAAGCCTTTCATTGGTTTAAACATGATCTTTTCTTTCAAGAAGCTCGTCGTGTTTTAAAAGATCAAGGCGTCCTCGCGATCTGGGTTTATAATTTGTGCCAAGTGACTCCGCAGATCGATGCGGTCATTCTCGATTTCTACGATCGACTCTTAGGCCCTTACTGGGAACCGGAAAGACGTCTTCTTGAAGAAAACTTCAAGTCGATTCACTTTCCGTTTACTGAACTACAAAGCCGCCACTTTTCCATGACTCTGTCTTGGACTCTTGAGCAGATGATCGGCTATCTGGGAACTTGGTCGGCGCTACAATCCTACCGCAAAAAAGAAGGCTCTGATCCTCTGCCCGAACTGCAGCGCCATCTGGGATCTATTTGGAATCCTGATGAAACCAAAGTGGTTCATTGGCAAATTCATCCTCGGATTTTTAGGAATTCTTAAACGTCAAAAAATTCTTTGAGCTGCTTTATCGAAAGAAGTCCCAGAGAGATCACTCCATCTTCTCGAAGAAGAGTGGGAACAGCCCCCATCCCCAGATGTTCCCACTCGCGTTGCCAGCGATCCGTCAAACTCTCGATAGCAGAGTCCACCACCAAGTCGAACATGCCCAGATCTCGCGCTAAAGTCACCAACATCCCCTCGTCAGAGATGTCCTCTCCGTTCACCCAAAACTCCCGGCAAATGGTGTGTCGATACACCAAAGCCAACATGGGGTCCCGGCGATAAGCGGCCGTGATATAACGTAAAGCACGTGAGGTGTTCGGTTTACCTAAAGGAATTGAGATTTCAATTTCCGGCGCCAACTCGCGAACACTCAAAACTTCTCTTTCGATCGCACGACTCAAAGAAAAATTTGCGATCTCCATGGGGACAGGCAGTTGGGGAGCCTGCTGAGATGCTGTCCCACCAGTCGCTCTTCCAAGGCGTAACAAAAGGGGCAGTTCAAATCGCTGTATAAAATAGCTCGATATCTCATATTCGCTCCCCCCAAAGTCTAGTTTAGCTGGCGAACTCGTCAAGTCTTGAGCCCGGACTCCGATCTGATTTTCAACACGTCTCAAAACCACCGGAGTCCTTTCATGGCCATCAAAGTTTTGTCTTTTCTTGCCAGCCTGTTTTTTATTGCCCCTGCTTTGGCGCAAACCTCCCTTTCGTCCGCCGATTTATCAAAATACGATTACGTCGATCCACAAAGAATCATCCCGGCTAAAGCTTTGGAAAAGGCTTTGACGTACTACGATGTCTACTACAACCAAATCTCAAATAAGAACTATGTAACCGTGATCGACTTCACTCAAACTTCGAACAACAAGCGCATGTATGTGGTTGATATGAAGACCGGCCTGGTCAGTCGTTATCTGGTGGCCCACGGGAAAGGCTCCGATCCCAATCACACCGGGATCGCCAAGAAGTTCTCAAATGTCGAGGGCTCAAACATGTCGTCCCTCGGTATGTACGTGACGGGCTCAGAATACAGTGGTAAACATGGTCGCTCCATGCGCCTGGTGGGCCTTGAAAAGACCAACG
>JAHRXB010000140.1 GCA_019104905.1 Bdellovibrio sp. | reverse complement strand
TTCATCGCTGCGGCGATTTCCTCGCGAACGATGTCTCTGGTATTTTCTTTTGGCTCAACGACCTGTTGAACTTGAACAGGTTGCGCATAAACAGGCTGTTGCACAGCTTGTTGTTGCTGTTGACCGTTGTCTAATTGGTTGAATTTATCACCAAACAGAACTCCTGCTCTTTTCTTCTCATCTTCCATACGAGATTGCTCAAGTTTTTCAACGATTCTTTGTTCTGTTTGCAACTCAGCATCCTGACGAGCACGACGGATTTGTTCCGCGCGAGACTCTGACAAAGGCGACGCCTCAATCACAGTTGTCGGCTGCTTTTGGATCTGAGATTGTTGCAACTGAGCTGTTGAAGTGGGAGTCGCCTGATTTAAGATATAAATAGGCTGGCCACTTACGGGCGCAGTGTTTGCGATTCCAGCAGCAGGAGCTGGAGCGGCAACGGATGCTGCTTGAGGGCTTGAATACATTTGATCAAGCTCCGCATCAACATCACCTTCTAGACTCTGGGCAAGCGAATAAGTGGGCGCTATGCTCAAAGCCGCAAGGATATAGAAATACTTTTTCATAAAGTCTCCTCGTGGTTCTGGTTTCAAAAACCTTTTTAGTCACTGGAAGCGTAGAGCAAGCCTGATGCCAACAGGGACGATTTTCGGCCTTGGCGTCTAAGTTGTTGATATCTAAAGTATCTCTCGACACACCTGCGCGCGCCCCTCACCCCGCCCTGAACACAATTGTGACAACTTACAAGACGGTTTCTGAAATTCTTGCAAAGCAGAGCCATTTCGCCCCTGAGTATGGAAGGATTTGGTAAAAACACTCCTTATATATAAGGAGACTCCATGTTGTTATCTTCTTTTCTGCGGCAACGAGCCTGCATTCTGGCTCTTGCGCTGTCTTCACTTGCCGCATGTTCTCCCGGCGTCAAGGGTGGTGAAGAACTCAAGGTCGAACCCGCAAATTGTGAAATCGCGGGAAAATCGTTTGGCATTGTCGGCGGAGATATTCTTAGCTCCGACAACGACCTCAGTGCGAGCACCGTCATGGTGTTGCATATCGATTATAAAGACGAAGTCAGCACCTGCACCGGGACCCTTATTGATAACAACAAAGTTTTGACGGCCGCCCACTGCACCTCTCCTTTTGGCAAAAAGACAGTGATCGCTTTCACCAACAACTCAAACTGTCTCACTCAAGCCCCCAAAAGAACCCTCCGTCTGGTTACAGATGAAGCCATTCATCCAGACTATTCTTATTGGGTCAAATCTTGGGATAACGCCGCCCATGATCTTGCGGTCCTCAAATTCAAAGGTGATATTCCCACAGGATATAAAGTGCGAGAACTTCCGACATCTGATTTCGCCCCGGCCGAGTCAGACAATCTCGTGATGACGGGCTATGGAACCACAACAGAAAAAGGCGCCGATTCAGGAACCCTGCGCTTTACAACCGCGCCGGCCTCTCGTCTTATAAAAGAATTTCACCTAGCACTGAACGACAGCACCGTTGCGGTAAAGAATGCTCTTATTTTAGAACAATCTGACAACGGCGTCTGCACAGGGGATTCCGGCGGACCTTTGTATATCAATACCGAGAGAGGTCTTACCTTGGTGGGGATCACCTCTATGGGCGTCGACAACAAAACCCGAGATGAAAAGAACACTCGCACTTGCCATGGCGTGGCCTTATTTACCGACGTGCGAGCACATCTGGATTGGATTCAGAAAAAGAAAAATGCGCTGTAATGTTTTAGAAAGTGTGTGAGGTTTTTGCGGAATTTATAAAACCAGAGTTTAGTTAGGGCCAAATATTTTCGAGGTACTCATGCCTCGCCTTCCTTTGACCGAAGAAGTGGTTGAACAAACAACCACTAGGTCTCAAAGGAAGGAGCCTTATGAATAAACTTTTAGTTAGCGCATTTGTTTTCACCTTCTCCCTTCAGTCCGTTGCAGAAACAATTTCTGGAGTCACCATTGACAGCGTGTCGGGAATCAAATACACCGCCGAAGCCCTGGCCTATCATAGTGTGAAGCCCACAACTCGTATTGTGTTTGATGAATTCGTCCCCGCCACCGACTATGTCAATGCCGTGAATAAGATTGGCCCCTACAGTTTTATCATGGGAGAAATTTTAGACTCTTTTTATATGAAACAGTACACACAAGCGACATTCTCCAAGCGTGTGGATGAGTATCTCAACACTCTCGGTCCCAAAGTGAATATCTGGGAAATTGGCAACGAAATCAATGGCGAGTGGTTGGGAACGACTTCTGAAACCGTTGCGAAAATGTATTCGGCCTATAGCAAAGTGAAAGCGCGCAACTACAAAGCCGCATTAACTCTGTATTACAATCCCAATTGTTGGGAGAAAAAGGCCAATGAGATGTTCACGTGGTCTTCAGCCAACATCCCGACTGAAATGAAGCAGAACCTGGATTATGTCTTTATCAGCTATTACGAAGATGACTGCAATGGCTATCGCCCCACTCAGGCTCAGTGGGAAGATGTTTTCAATAAGTTGGGGCAGATGTTTCCAAATTCAAAAATTGGTTTTGGTGAAATTGGTACAACCAAATCAGCCAAAAAAGTCGACATGGTGAACCGCTACTATCGCATGAACATCTCTCACCCTCGTTTTGTGGGGGGATATTTCTGGTGGTACTACAAGCAAGACGCTGTTCCGCGAACCAAGGCTCTTTGGAAAACTTTGGACGATGCCTTCATCGCCCAACCTAAAAAATAGTCTTTCTCGTTAAGATGTCTCATTCCCCAGCCCTTGGCTCCTCCGGCCGAGGGCTTCTTGCTTATTAAGCATGCATTCCTTATGAAACGGCGCGTTTTCACCTGGAAAGGACCTCCTTTTTAAAAAAAGGTCTTGAGTATTTGCCCCCTTTTCTTTAAAAAAGATCCCTACGCGGGTGTGGTGTAATGGTAGCCACGAGAGACTCAAAATCTCTTGGATTCACGTCCGTGGGGGTTCAAGTCCCTCCACCCGCACCAAAAGGCTTTCCTAATGTCAGCCATCTTCTTAATCAGGTTCTACGGTTCTACGGTTCTACTCACTTCATGGTGGAACTTTGGTTCTACTCACTTCATGGTGGAACTTTACTCAAAATTCTTAAAAATCATAAACTTAGCAAGCGAAGCCTATAGTTTTTAAAGCTTCTAAATCCGAAAGCCCGCTTCTGCAACAGTTTTGCGAGATTATTAAAACCTTCCGTCCTTCCATTTGTTAAACCCGTTATAAAGTAGTTTAAGATCTCTGTTTTCCATTTCATCAAGGTTTTACGCAGTTTTTTGATCTCGGGCAGCGAAGAGAGGGCCATTCGATCAAGAAGACCGATCAGCGCCCGGCGGGCGCGATCGTAACCGCGACAGCGGTAAAGTCCATGCAATGCCTCTTTAAAATGATACAGCTCGCGCAAGCGAGGATGGTGATCGAGCCATTGATGTAAAGCTCGACGTTCGAAGTAATCCAAACGCTTTTTCCCGTTTAAAAGAAGTAATCTACGAACAGGGTTGCTTCGTTTGTCTCCGGTTATTTCGGTACGAGCTTTATTGATCATCGGATTTAATAATCGAATGACATGAAAGTGATCTGCGATCAAACGAGCTTGTGGAAAGAATTCTTTAGCGAACTTTTTAAACGGATCACTCATGTCGAGAACAACATTCTTCACTCTCTCGCGACCGGGAATATGAGCGAATGTGTGAGCCAGTCCATCAGCGGTTTTCCCGTGACCTAATTCAAAAACTTTTTTCTTCTGATAATCCACTAAGATCGTCGC
>JAHRXB010000131.1 GCA_019104905.1 Bdellovibrio sp. | reverse complement strand
CTTTTGTTAGGTGTGAGTGTGCCTCTTCAGGGCTGGGGTCGACAGTTGGTCAAAGAGGCGCAATGCCTTGAGTGCCACTCCAAGGGCTCTGTACTTGTAAAAAAGAAAGGTCATGCGAGCCTTGAAAGTAAACACTTTCCCAAGAGTAGAACTTGCTCAAGTTGCCATGTTCCCAGTGATGTTACGAAGTTACGTCTTCTAACGGGAGAGACGTTGAGATATTCGCAATCGCCCACCCTCTGTGGTCAGTGTCACGGTCTTGTAAAACGTGATTGGGATCATGCCATTCATGGAAAAAAAATGGGATCTTGGACAAAATCAGGGGAACCTCAACTTTGTGTTCAGTGCCATGATCCACATGCGCCGAAATTCCCTGTTATGAAAGCATTGCCGGCACCTCAGCAGCCCCAATTGGGTATTAAGAAGGAAGAATCTCATGGACAGCACTGATAAAGACAAGATCAACCAGTGGTCAGAAAGAGTAAGTCAGCGAGTCGATAAGGTCTTGGATCAACCTGTTGAGCGACGAGGTTTTCTAAAAGGTCTTTTGGGAACAGTCGGCGGGGTTGCCGCGGCCTCAACGGCGGCGGGTGCGATTGCTAGCGAAGTTCTTCCTGAGTCTGATTTTTCCTGGGAAAAGTTTTTTCAGGATCACTATAAAGTGATGACGGCAGAAGATAAGGAAAAAGTTTTTGCGCGGATAGAAACAGAGACCAAGAAGAAATATGGAGCGGATGTTAAGGTTCGAGACCCTCAGGCTCTAGACGGAGTGAAGTTCGCTTACGGCCTTAATCTTTCAAAGTGCAATGGTTCTCGGATGTGTGTTTACGCCTGCATGAAAGAGAACAACCAAAGTCGAGACCCGCAGATTCAGTACATCAAAGTGATCGAAATGGATATCGGGACCCTGAATCTTGAAAAAGGGGATATGTACTACGAAGGGGAATCTGTTCCTAAAGCCGGAAAGTACTATCTGCCGGTGCAGTGTCACCAATGTGATAATCCTCCATGTGCCAAGGTGTGTCCCGTGGAAGCCACCTGGAAGGAAAAAGACGGTATCGTCGTCATTGATTATGACTGGTGCATCGGATGCCGTTATTGTATGGCGGCTTGTCCTTACGAAGCTCGACGTTTTAATTTCAGCACTCCCAAAGTACCCAAAGAAGAGGTTAATCCTGATCAGGGTTATTTAAGCAATCGGATGCGCCCTAAAGGGGTCGTTGAAAAGTGTCATTTCTGTCTTCATAGAACCCGTGAAGGAAAAAATCCGGCCTGCATGGAAGCCTGTCCCACTGGTGCTAGAAAGTTTGGAAATATTCTGGATCCAAATAGCGAAGTGGCGATGATTCTTAAGACGAAGCGTGTGTTTGTTCTGAAAGAAGAACTCAATACCATTCCGAGCTTCTTTTATTATTTTGATTGAGGTTGATGATGAAGTCCTATTTGAACTATTGGTTAAGAATGATCCGTTGCGCGATCGTAGGGCCTCCTGCCTTTTATATTTGGAATAGTATTCTTACATTTCTTTTTCTTTTGGGCGGTATTGCCTATATCTATCAACTGCAAAACGGTCTTATCGTCACCAATCTCACTGATCAGGTCAGTTGGGGTGCCTATATCGCAAACTTTACCTTTTTGGTGGGGGTGGCCGCCGCCGCCGTCTTGTTGGTGTTTCCGACGTATGTTCTGCATCGTGAAGATGTAAAAGACGTGGTGTTATTAGGGGAATTGATGGCCTTTACGGCGATCACGATGTGTTTGATGTTCATTCTGGTGGATATGG
Source organism: Bdellovibrio sp. (assembly GCA_019104905.1). Lineage (GTDB taxonomy): Bacteria > Bdellovibrionota > Bdellovibrionia > Bdellovibrionales > Bdellovibrionaceae > Bdellovibrio. The sequence goes on along the minus strand of JAHRXB010000131.1, from coordinate 3,612 downwards.
GACGTCCCGATCGTTTTACTCACGTGATGCCGGTGTTGGGACGTTTGAATTTTCCACGTTCCGTCTTGGCTTGGGATGTTGTGGTTTTAAATGGGTATCTCTTTTTGAATCTGCATGTTCCGGGATATTTGCTTTATATGACTTATAAGGGGAAAAAGCCCAATAAGTGGTTGTATATTCCCTTTGTCTTTGTTTCGATCGCTTGGGCCGTCAGTATTCATACGGTGACGGCATTCTTGTATTCAGGCCTGGGAGGACGTCCTTACTGGAATACGGCGATCCTGGCTCCGCGCTTTCTGGTCAGCGCCTTTGCGGGGGGGCCCGCGATTTTGATCATCGTTTTCACTTTAGTGACGTTATTTACGAAGTTAAAAGTCAGACCCCAGGTCTTCGACATGCTCAAAAAAATTGCGATGGTCTTTTTGCCCATCAATATGTTTTTGTTCGGCAGTGAGATCTATAAAGAGTTTTACACTGACAGTGTCCACACGGAATCTATGCGCTATCTGTTTTTTGGTTCTCATGGTCATGCGATGTTAAAGCCCTATATTTGGGCCAGCATTGTGATGAGTTTCACCGCGATGGCGATTTTCTATACTCCGAAACTTCGTCAGAATTCGAAGACGTTGATTTTTGCCTGTGTGCTGGCGGTTTTGGGCATTTGGATTGAAAAAGGTATGGGGCTTATCATTCCAGGATTTATTCCAACTCCGCTAGGTGACATGGTCGAGTATACACCTTCGTTGGTGGAATTTTTCGTCTGCCTGGGAATTTGGTCTTTTGGTGCTTTGCTCTTCACGATTCTTGCGAAAGTCGCCGTGGCGATTCAAGTGGGGGAGCTTCGTGAAAATTCTTAAAACAATTTGGAAAATCTCGGGCTCTGCGAAATTCGCCATTCCTCTTTTGGGGGTTTTCACTTTGGCGATGATTGTCGGAACGATTGTGGAAAGTCGTTTGGGGACTCACTTTGCCACCAGAGCGGTTTACTTCACTTGGTGGTTCTTTGTGATCCAGGGTCTGATGGTCTTAAGTTTGATCGTCGCGGTTTTGGACCGTTTGCCCGTTCGCAAAAGACTTACGGGGTTCTATATTGTTCATGCGGCGATCGTGCTTATTATCGCGGGCTCTGTGGTGACCAAGATAAAAGGGCTCGATGGGGAACTTCAATTAAGCCCTGATGAGGCCGCTCAGCTTGTCAGAGTGAATGAAGATCAAATTTATGTGTCGACGCCACAAAAAGAGTATCACTTTTCGTTGCCCTTCACAGTGGGAGTTCAAGACTCTGTAAAACATCTTTTGGATGACGGTGATCTTAAGATTGATTTGCTCCGATTTTATCCCTATGCCAGTGTTGATAAAAATTGGATTGAACAAAAGGGTTACTGGGCGACGGATTGGCTTCTTAAAAATGACGATGTTGTGCAAAAAGTGGAACTGATGTTTCCGCCAAGTGCGATTTTGTCAGACGAGGCGCAACTGGGGCCTATGAAAGTTAAACTTCTGTCGTGGGACGATTTTGGCGGCAAAACAAAAGCCAAAGAGAGTGGCCTTGTTACGTTGCATATCAAAAATCAAGAGAGCCCTTTGCAGATCTCGCAGCTTCCGGCAAAGGTTCGTCTAGAGGATGGCTCTTTTGTCAGTCTTAAAAGTGTTCACGTGGAAAAGTCTTCGGTACGCTTTATTGAAGTCACCTATGCGGGGAAAGTTTATAAGTTCTTTCCAAAATACTCTGAGTTTCCGATGTCAGATCATCTGGAAGTGGATAAAGAATCCCCTTTACGTCTTTTCGGCAGCGAAGCGACCTCCGGAGGAAAAAATCAGGTTCTGATCTCCCGAGACCCGGAGGGCCGGATCTATATCGCTTTTCAGGTTAAGGGAACTTGGCAAATCTGGCCCTATTCTGACGATGGCGTTCGACTTCCTTGGATGAATTTAAGGATGACTCTTTTAAAGCAGCGTGTGGATCAAAGAGCTGAACTTATCTATGAAGAGGGCAAAGCCCATAAAGACAGTGAGCGAAATACCATGGCCGCCTTAGTGCGAATCACGAAAACTTCAGGTGATTCCACGGACAGCAAAGAGGTCTGGTTGTCGGATGCGACCCGAGAAGATTTCACCGTTTCTGATATGGGTGTTTCTGGTTTTATCGGAAAAAAACTTGTCCGACTGCCGTTTGCACTGACTCTGGATAAATTTAAGATGGAAACAAACCCGGGAACGGATGAAGCGGCCAGCTATGAGTCCTTCGTAAAAGTGGGAGACGGTAAAGAGACCGCTCACATCTATATGAATCATCCCTTAAAAAAAGAAGGTTTTACGTTCTATCAGGCATCTTATTTTCAGGACGATCAAGGGCAGTATCACTCAGTGCTTTCTGTGAATCAGGATCCGGGTCGTTGGCTTAAATACCTGGGATCTTTGGTTCTTATTGTGGGATTGTTGATTCATTATCTGATTGTTTATCGGGCGACAGCCGCTTCTAAGGAAGTGTAATTTGAAAACAGTTCTTTTTATTTTAGCGATATTTACCGGACTGACGTCACAGGCGCAGGAGTTCTGCCAGAATAAGTCCTTAGAGAATATTCCTGTTTTGGCGGACGGTCGCATTAAGCCACTTCGGGTTCATGCCACGGAATTGCGAAAAAAGGTTTTCACACACAATTGTGGAGTCACGGACTCTGAGTTGTTTTGCTATCTTTCCCTGGGGCAACGAGCCCAACTTCAAAACGAACGAAAATGTGAAGTTCTTTTAAAGGTTGATCATGAAAAGGTCATGAAACTTCTTTCCCGCGTCGCTCACGATGTGCCGCCTGAAATGGCTGAAAAGAATCAGTTTGCGTTAAGAACTGAATATGAAAACGAAGAGCGGCAGGGGCACAAAGAATCAGGATATGCGCTCAGTCTGGCGCGCGTCCTCACGGGATTGGCCATTTTGAAAGAGATAGAGTCAGGACAGGATTGGAAAGTGCTCGACGATTCCCATCAATGGCAGCCGATCGCACACCTGAATCCTGAGACCCTGGAAAAAACACTTTTTTCTCAGGAAGGTTTTTTGAAGTCTTCCGAGGCCGAATCGTTGAAGTATGAAATTATTTTGGATCGGTTGAATCCTTTTTCTGTCGCGATCTGGGTGGGACTTGTCGCATTTCTGCTGACCTTGGGGGCTATTCGAATTCCCAGATTATTCGTCTATGGATATTTTGCCTCTATGGCTCTTTATTTGTTGCAGATTTTGACCATGGTTTTGCGGACTCTTGTGTCGGGACGGGCCCCGGTGGCGAATATGTTTGAAACTGTGATGTGGGCGGGATTTGGTATTTTGACTCTAGGTTTGATCCTGAGTTGGAAGAAGCGTGATGCGAAAATTCTGAGCATTGCCTTAGGGGTGATTGTTATTGTCCTGTTTATGATGAGATTTTCAACGACCATGCTAGATAGTAGCATTCGTCCTTTGGCGCCGGTGCTTCGGGATAATTTTTGGTTAAGCACTCACGTTACCACCATTACATTGTCTTATTCTTGTTTTGCCTTTGGCTGGTTTATTGCCAACGTGGCTTTGGTGATGTTCCTCATGGGGCGAATGACACTATCTCAAGTGTTAAAAATGAATGA
>JAHRXB010000179.1 GCA_019104905.1 Bdellovibrio sp. | reverse complement strand
CGACGAACACCCGGTCCTCAAGACTGTTCTGATGGGAAATGAGCGTCTTTATAAAATCATGGAAGAAAAGGATCAGCTTTACGCCAATCCTCATTTTTCAGAAGAGGACGGCGTACGGGCTTCTGAACTTGAAACCGAGTTTGCCGAGCTGAACGGCTGGGAGGCTGAATCTGAAGCCGGAGTTATGCTGGCGGGTTTAGGTATTACCGACGAATTTCACTCAAAACTGATGAAGGAACTCAACGGTGGGGAAAAGGTCAAAGTCCTTTTAGCCCAAGCCCTGTTCGGACAACCCGACATTCTTCTTCTCGACGAGCCCACGAATCACTTAGATATCTACGCCATTCAATGGCTGGAAGAGTTTTTATTCAACTTTCAGAATACCGTCATCGTGATTTCCCATGATCGTCATTTTTTGAACAAGGTCTGCACTCACATTGCCGATATCGATTTTGGTAAGGTCACCACCTATTCTGGAAACTACGACTTCTGGAGACAGGCCAGCGAACTCAATCAAAAACTTCTTTCCGATCAAAATAAGAAAAGTTCTGATAAAGCCGAAGAGCTCAAAGCCTTTATCCAAAGATTCAGTGCGAACGCCTCTAAATCACGCCAAGCTTCATCGCGACAAAAGCAACTTGAGAAGCTTGAGTTCAATGAGCTTCCTGCGTCTTCACGCAAGCAACCTTTTATCGGCTTTGATATCAAACGCGATCTGGGCAATGACATCCTCGTGGTGGATCGCCTGAATAAGTCCCTGGAAGGGGAAGCTCTTCTTCGCAACGTCAGCTTCACCCTCAAAAAGGGCGACAAAGTCGCTCTTGTCGGGAGAAACGATTTGGCCAAAACTTTACTCATGGAAATTCTCGCTGAAGAAATTCCGGCGGACTCCGGCACTTTCACCTGGGGAATCACCACGTCACGCAACTATTTTCCGACTGACAACTCAAAGTATTTTCAGGGTGATGAGACCTCTTTGGTCGACTGGCTCAGACAATACTCGGAAGACAAGGATGAAACTTTCTTGCGGGGCTTTTTAGGAAAAATGCTTTTTAGCGGTACAGACGCCTTAAAGGAACCCAAAGTTCTTTCCGGCGGAGAAAAAGTTCGCTGCATGTTCTCAAAAATGATGCTGTCTGGGGCTAATATCCTAATCCTGGATGGGCCGACCAATCACTTGGATCTGGAAAGCATCACTGCAGTCAACGAGGGCCTCCAGCGCTTTAAGGGCACCGTGATCTTCACCTCTCACGACCACGAATTGATCCAAACTGTCGCCAATCGTATTATCGAGATTGATGGCGGTGTGGTTTACGATAACCACATCACCTATGAAGAGTATCTCGAATCCAAAAAGAAATAGAAAGCACCTAAAACATTGAAATTTCTGGAGGGGGACGAAGAATCCACTCCCCTCTTTTTTCCCGGCAGAAGTCCTCAAAGCGACGAGGACCATGCCCCGTAATTTCTTTTACGGATTCTGATACCAACGACGTCTGCCCCTCTCGGGTCGCCCTATGCATACTCATGATCAGATCTGTTGACCAACGATCCGCACCGGCTTTTTCTAAATTTCGCAAAGCCATCTCTTCAGTGACCGGCACATAAACCACCCGTCTTTGCACCTGGTGCGAAATTAAAGACAGGGCCTCCGCATTGGAAAGAGCCCGCTCTCCCGTCAAATCAAAGCTTTGGCGATCATAGCGCCACGGATCTAAAAGAATTTTTTCAGCCACCTCGGCGGCATCCCGAGCATCTAAAAAGGAAGTTCGCCCCTCTCCTTGAGGCAGATAAAGAACTCCTTGTCGCAAAGAGTCTCCAAAAGGAGAAATAAAACTCTGCATAAAAATATTGGGGCGAAGAATACAGACGCGAACACCGCCGTCTTTAAGTATCTCATCGACCTCCCCTTGGACCTTTTGAAACAGATAAGGAGAATTTGCCGAAGCCCCCAAGCCTGAGACACGCAAAATAAACTGCACCCCCGCCGCACGGGCCGCTTTAGCGATATTTTCAGCCTGTGGCAACATTTCACCTGACAGTGGTTGAAGAAAGAACAGGACATCCACGCCCCGAAAAGCCTGCTTCAGCAAAGTGAAGTTGTCATAGTTCAATGACAGCCCTGGCACCCCTTGGGGAAGTCGTTCCAAGGAGCGCGAAACAGCTATAAAATCCGCCCCTGCCTGACGAAGCCTATTCACCACTTCTTGGCCCATGGTGCCAGTAGCTCCCGTAACCATTATTCGAAGCCCCATAACAAGCCTCCTTATAAAATTATGCTGCCAATCAGGGATTAAAGAGATCTGTTTCTTGGCAAGAGTCCGCTTGACTCCCCCCCGGTTTCACGATCTAAATACTTAAGTGAATTTTTTTGCAGAAAACCTTCAGGTTTTTAAAAAAGTCTTCCTTCCGCTCTTCGCCCTGGTTGTTTTGTCTACCAACATCGACCAGTACCTGAATCTTCATATCGAAAATGCCCTTAGAGACCCTCAAGGAGCTCAGCAACAGGTCTATTTATGGGGATTTCTCTCGATCATAAGCAGCATTCTCTTTCCGGTCCTTCTGATGAGCATTGCCCTTTATGCCTTCAATGCCCAGATTGGCTGGACAAAATCCCTCGAAGAGTTTTTGAAGAAAAATCTAAATCAAATTTACATCGAAACTCTCCGCTCCTGGGGAAAAACCCTTCTTTGGTCTCTTCTCTTGATCCTGCCGGGCCTCTGGAAATATCTGGAGTACTCTCTGGTTCCCTTTGTCGTCACGACCTCCCCTCGTTATGACGAGGGACAAGAGGATGCCCTTCAGCGATCCGCCCAGATCGTTCGCCATCACTGGGGAAAGGTCCTTGGAGTGATGATATTTTTTCACCTTTTTGTGCCACTGGTTCTAACGGCCCTTTTTGATTCCTATCGACTGATTTGGAAAACGCCGCTGCAAAGTCTTTCTTTGTCAGCACTGGACACTTATCTGCTTTTAGTATCAACTCATATACTGTTTAATATCTTTAGAAGCGAGGTTCGGAAAAATGACGCTCATGTTTAACTGGAAAGACATTAAAAATCGTGGACGTGGATTGACTTTCGATGACGTACTTATTGTGCCAGCCCGTTCTGATATTCGTTCTCGCCGGGACCCGCAACTGACTTCAAAATTGACAAAAAATATCACGATCGAAACTCCGATCATCAGTGCCAACATGGACACCATCACAGAGTACGACATGGCTTTAGCGATGAACCAGCTTGGTGGCGTCGGCATCCTTCATCGTTTTATCACCATCGAAGAACAATCTTCCCAAGCTCGCCGCTTAAAAGAAGCGGGCGTTAAAAATATCTCAGCAAGTGTCGGCGTGGGAGAGGAATTCAAAAGCCGCTCTAAAGCTCTCATCGATGCCGGAGTCAATCTGATCACCATCGACATTGCTCACGGTCACTCCGTGCAAATGATGGAAACGATGAAGTGGCTGAAAGATCAATATCCTCAGGTAGACATCATTGCCGGCAACATGGCCACCCCTGATGCGGCTCGCGATTTAATCGAAGCCGGTGCGGATGCCATTAAAGTAGGTATCGGTCCGGGCTCAATGTGTACAACAAGAATCATCACGGGCTGTGGCGTTCCTCAGTTGACGGCGGTGGCCCTTTGCGCAGAAATTGCTGACAGCTACGGCGTTCCCGTTATCGCTGATGGAGGTATTCGCACGTCAGGAGACATGGTGAAAGCCTTCGCTGCGGGAGCCAGCATCGTTATGCTTGGAAGTATGCTCTCTGGTACTATTGAGACTCCGGGCGAAATTAAAAACGGAAAAAAACAATACCGTGGTATGGCTTCAAGATCTGCCCAAGACTCTTGGCGTGGCGGCGTTCCTGAGGGCATGGCTCCAGAGGGCGAATCCACCCAAGTCAGTGTCAAAGGACACGTCAAAGACGTTATTTTGGAAGTCACGGGCGGGATTCGTTCTGGAATGAGTTACGTTAACGCGACCTCTATTGCTGAAATCCGCGAGAAAGCTCTCTTTATGGAAATGTCAGCAAACGGAGTTGCCGAATCTCGCGCGCACGGAGTAAACCTCTAAGAATGTCGAACTCGGACTCTCGTCCTATTGGTGTTTTTGATTCTGGAATTGGTGGACTCACCGTTCTTAAGGAATTGGCTTTACAGTTCCCCCAAGAAAATTTTCTTTATTTGGGGGACACGGCCCGTTTGCCTTATGGGTCTAAATCTCCTCAGACCATTCGTAAATACTCTGAGCAGAATATTCATTTCCTAGAAAAGCAAAACGTCAAAGCGATTGTCATTGCTTGTAACACAGCTTCCAGTCAATTAACGGAGAAAGAGTTTGATGGCCTCCCTATTTACAATGTCATCGAACCCGGCTCTCAAAGAGCTTTGGAACTTTCCCAAACGGGAAAGATCGGCGTTCTCGGAACCCGAGCCACCGTCAACAGTCAGGCTTATACAAAAAAGATTCATGAACTCAATGCTAAAGCCGAAGTCTTTGATCAAGCCTGTCCCCTTTTTGTCCCTTTGGCGGAAGAGGGTTGGGATTCTGATCCGGTAACCAATTTAATTGTTTTCCGCTATCTCAGTCCTTTACTGCAAAACCACATCGACACTTTGATTTTAGGCTGTACTCATTATCCGATTCTGAAAAACTCCATCGCCCGCGTTACGGGTTCGTCGATTGAGTTGGTTGATTCAGGCGAGGCCATTGCACGTTGGCTTGAGCGTGACTTTAAAGAAGGACGCTTAAAGCCCAACACCGAAACGTCCTCCCGTCGTATTGATATTATGACAACGGATTACTCATCTCACTTCACCGAAGTGGCCCATCGTATCCTAAAACCCGTCAAAGCCGACGACTTCCGCATCGTCGACCTTTAAAAGGTACGCCGTACCTTTTTGCATTGCGCCTCGTCAGGGACGGCCTTTTCCTTAAAGACAGATTTCTAACGGCAGCTCTTGAAGATTATAGAGGCTGGCCATGGAGTAGCCATAGGCTCCCGAATCCATGATAGCAACAAAGTCTCCCTCTTGAACTTTGCCTAAGGTGCGCTCCTTAGCGAAGAAATCCGAGGACTCGCAGATCGGCCCCACGATGTCGGCCTTCATTGTCTCCAGGGTCTTTTTTAGTGGAAAAATCAAATGCTCTGCTTCGTAGAGGGACGGGCGAATCAGATGATTCATCCCCGCATCCACAATAACAAAAGTTTTTGCACTGGTCTTCTTAACATATTGAACTTGAGTAATCAGAACCCCGCAATGCCCCACCAGCCATCGCCCTGGCTCGGTTTGCAACTCACACTTCAGATCCGCCAATGTCTCCATCGTGATCTTGGCATAGTCCTTCAAAAGGCTTTCTTCCAGCTCGACATCCAATCGATCGTAAAAGATTCCCAGCCCACCGCCAAAATCAAAACGCGTGAGGCTCGCGAACATCTTTTGTAGATCAACATAGACCGCCTTCAAGCGTTTCAACGCTTCTTGGTACCCCGAAAATTCCAACATCTGAGATCCCAAGTGAAGACTGATCCCCACAAGACTTAAAGAGTCAGAATAAGTTTGCAGACACTTCACCAGATCGGGAATCAGCGAAAGCTCCATACCAAATTTATTATCTTTTAAACCCGTGGCAATGTAGGGATGAGTTTTAATATCAATATCTGGATTTAATCGTAACGCCACAGAAGCCTTGCGACCCAAAGATCGCGCCATCGCACCAATGCGTTCAAGCTCAGGCAGACTCTCCACATTTATTTGGTAAATTCCCAAAGTCAGCGCTTCCGAAATTTCATGACGAGTTTTCCCGACTCCGCTATACACAATGTCCTGGGGATTAAAGCCGCTCTCCAAGGCTCTTTTGATTTCCCCTAAGGAAACGACATCAGCTCCCGCTCCCAAACTTTTCAACTTCTGCAAAACCTCAACATTCGGATTGGCTTTCATTGCATAAAAAACACGGGTTCCTGGCAAGGCCTTAACCATGGCTTGATATCGTTGCGCCACAAAATCAAGATCATAGACATAAATGGGCCGCATATAGTTTGCACACAGAGGCAAAAGTGGTTTTTTTAACGGCCCAAGGCACAATTCATTATTGATGTATTCCATAAAAACCTCGTGCTAGTATCATGGCGCAGGAAGGATGAATTGTCATGAAAACTTCTATTTTTACCTACACCTCCAAGGGCATGCCCGTTCCCGCTTATGAGTTTCACAACGGCGGTCCTGAAGTATTAATTCTCGGCGGCGTCCATGGGGATGAGGTCGAAGGTGTTATCGCAGCTCAAGAGCTTTTAAAACATTTTATGACAGCCTATCCGTACAAATTGAATATCACTCTGGTTCCGCAGTTTAACCTTGAAGGAGTGATTTTCAAAACACGCGGCAATGGCAATGGCGTGGACCTGAATCGCAACCTCCCCACGAAAGATTGGTCTCCTGAAGTTAAAACTCCACGCTATCACCCCGGACCCTTTGCCGGCAGTGAAAGTGAAAACAAAGGATTGATCGATTACTTGGAGAAGAAAGCACCCATTTTTGTTCTTTCTTTGCACTCCTGGCATCCTATTTTGAACGTCAACGGAGATTGCCATAAGGTCGCCGCGATTTTAGCAAAGCATACCGGCTATAAAATTGATGACGATATCGGTTATCCGACGCCAGGCTGTCTGGGCACTTTCTCGGGCCTTGAAAGACATCTTCCCACTCTGACTTACGAGATTGAGCGAGGCCTGTCTGCTGAAAAGATTATTGAAATCCATGTTCCGGCTATTCTTGAATCCTTGAAAGCCTTGGAAACATAGTCACATCTTCTGAAGGAGATTTTATGCAAAATGACGTGAACAAAATTTACTCCGACGTCCAAGCTGGAAAAACAACGGACCTTCTAAACACTTCTGAACTGAAATCCGTTTTTGAGGTCATCGAAGGTCTTGATGCCGGAAGACTGCGTGTTTGTGAAAAAACCGCCCAAGGGTGGATCACTCACGAGTGGATCAAAAAAGCGATCCTTCTTTATTTCCGCATTCAAAAGATGGACGTCATGACCAGCGGCGACTTCACGTACTATGACAAAATCCCCGTTAAACAATGGAGTGAAGAAAACGGCGTTCGCGTCGTTCCGCACGCTCTGGCTCGCAAGGGAAGCTTTATCGAAAAAGGGGCGATCCTGATGCCTTCTTACGTGAACATCGGGGCCTACGTAGGTTCTGGCACAATGGTTGATACCTGGGCGACCGTGGGGTCTTGCGCGCAAATTGGCAAAAATGTGCACCTTTCTGGGGGTGTGGGCATTGGCGGCGTTCTTGAGCCCGTTCAAGCAACTCCCGTGATTGTTGAAGACAATGCTTTCATCGGCAGCCGCTGTATTGTCGTCGAAGGGGCCTTGATCGAAGAGGGCGCAGTTCTGGGCGCTGGAGTGACTATCACGGCAAGCACTAAGATCATTGATATTACCGGAGCTTCTCCCGTTGAATACAAGGGTCGCGTACCCGCAAATTCCGTAGTCATCCCTGGAACTCAGATGAAAGAGTTCCCGGCAGGACAATACGGAGTTCCTTGCGCTCTTATTATTGGAAAAAGAAAACCCAGCACAGATCTTAAGACGTCGCTGACAGACGCGCTTCGCGACTACCAGGTCAGCGTTTAATTATTTCATTCTCAATGCGTCGGAGGGCTCAACTTCCGACGCCGTTCTTGCCGGAATATAAGAACCAAACCAGGCGATCAACGCGCTGATCACCAAAACCCCGATCACCAAAGATGAATCCACCAAGGCCGGGATTGAAGGATCATAATAGATTTGTGAATCCGCCAACTGAAGAGGGTTGGCTTGAATATAAAGACTGACCCCCGTCCCCACGATCACACCGGTTAAAACTCCCATAAATGCCAGTAGGAATCCCAGTTGCGTGAACGTCTGAACAGTTTGCTTGGCTGAAAAACCAATCGTTCTTAGAATCGCTATATCTCTTTTCTTTTGAGACAACAGCAGAGCTAAAACAGTAAGAATAGAGCTAGCCGCGACCATCCCCGCCAAACCCAAAAATGTTCCAATCGTCAATTTTTCAAGTTTCAACGCATAAAGAAGGGCCGAGTTGCGATCCATCCACGTTTCAACACTCACATCTGAAAACTTCATCAGATCTTCTTTGACGTCTTGAATCTTAGACTCGTCCGCCAACCAAACTTCGATCCCCAGAGTTCTCATTCCTTCATTGAGTAACGAATTGAGAGCCGCACCTCGTTGATAAAAAAGATACTGGGAATCAACATCTGCAAGACTGGTCGTCACAATACGTTTAATTCGGACTCTCTCAAATTTGGGCGTCTCTCCAGGAGGCAGCAACAGCCCCGCAGGAGAAACCAAAGTGATATAATCCCCTTCAAAAACACCCAAGGATTGAGCCAGATCAACACCCATAATCACTTCGCCTTCCCCTGGAACATCGGAAGGGTCCCAAAAATAAGCGGGGGAATCTTTATCCTGGTTTTTCTTTTCCATTTTCTGAAGCTGCTCAATAAAATGCCCCAGACTTTCCTTCGTCACTCCACGAGCAATTCCACCACGGAACTGACCATCCTGACTGCGAATGATGACGTCCTGGCTTTCGTACACATAAGCCCGATTTCCAACGTCTTCGTGCAAACGCTGATAAACCGGATGAGCTTCTAAAATCTCGGCGCTTTGCACTCCTGGAACTTTGACGTAAAGATGAGGTTCTAGGCCGACGATACGTTTTTTAATTGCCGCATTCATCCCATTCATGACAAAGAGGACAACTAAAAATGCTGTCACACTGATCGCGATCCCCACGATAGACAACCAGGAGATGCGTCTAATTAAAGACCCCGCTCGCTTGGAAAATATAAAATGATGAAAAAGATGCCCGACCAGCATCTTTTAATAATAGAACTTCAATAAGGGGTTTCAAGATATTTATCCCCTGACATCAGACAGCACAGATCTGCCCCAGGGGAATTGGGCTATTTTTCCTGCGCTGGCATTCTTTGACTAGCCTCTTCATCCTTGACCTCACGGACGCTGCCTCGCATGAAGAAACTTTTTTGCATGGCTTTAAGAACCACCACAGTCTCATTAAGAGCCTCTACCAAGCGCACACTGGCTCCTGGCAACTCACCTTCCACGGCCTGCACGGCGGGACCGAGGGCCTTAG
>JAHRXB010000168.1 GCA_019104905.1 Bdellovibrio sp. | reverse complement strand
GTGCGCCTTTTTTGAGTCGCTTGCTGGCAAGCCATGTGTTGCCAAAGTGAGCATCACCTGATCACCACTTTTTAGATTCTTGTTTAAAATTCTTTTTTTAAGACTTGCGATCTCTTCCTGAATATTCTGCGTTGTCATGGGCTTATTCTGATTCGGTAAGATTTTTTTGGCCAAAGCTTCTGACTGCGGATGCCCTCCATTAAAATACGACCGCGACGTCCAACCACTCCCATTTGCAAAGGGCGCAAACTGTTCGTAAGTTTTATCAAAGATTGTCCCTGGAGTGGCGGGCTCACCACCACCTCCAAAAAACACCACTTCCTTTTTCGCCCAAGATGAAATCGAAAGCGAAAAAATCAGGAGCGCCGAAAGCGCCCCTCTAATCCACATTCTTCACTCCCACATACCGCGCCAGCCAATAGGCATAAAGGTAATCCACTCCAGAATTTTCATCGCCCTTATTGTGGCTCGTTTGATAGAGGAAGGCCGAGTCTTTCCAAACAAAGTTACTTGCGAACGCCTGATACTCGAAGAGAGGATAGTTGTAGAGGCCTTGATAGAAGAAGTCGATCGGCGGTTCTGGCTTTTTCACGGCCTTCCAGAAAAGACGGGGGATGGGAGAAATACACCATTCTGGTTTTAGTGAGTGATCAATGCTGACCGTCAGGTTCGGACGCGGATAGGGAATTTCTCTGAGGCCCCATACGGACTGAGCCAACGCAGACTCAAAGCGAGCGTCATTGGTTTCAGAACGAAAGTTCCCCCCTCTTGTTCCGTGTCTATAAGCAAAACCATAGGCGGCCATCGTCAAGAGATGTCTTTGTGCGGGTTCGAAAGTCACCCACGAGTCCATCAAGCGTTCGCGCAACTGATCGCGAATTTTTGTTTGCCCCAGAAGGTCCGCTAGCGTGATGTTGGTGATATCTCCGACGATCCCCAGGTTGATGCCACTCCAGTCGGAAGTGCCATGCCAATAAAAAGAAGTATCGAAGCTATAGCCGGAAACCTTCATGGAGATGGCATCATAAGACTTTATATATTGTTCTTTTAGCGAAGGGTCCCCAGTCATCCACGCCGCCAAACCCAAAGCGGGAGGCTTATTGTGAGGCTTCTCAGACATGATTTTAAGATCGATCAGGCGGCGGGATTTTTCTTTTAGTTCATTCCATGTTTCAGTGTCTGATTTAGGAATCACCAATCCGGCCCACATAAAACCGTGAGTGAGGCCCTTCAACATGTCATTGTTTCCACCCTCTAGCCACACCAGGTTTTCGAAGGCTCCCGTGCCGCGATGCCAAGAACCCGTAGGCGGGGATTTAGGATCATACACCGCCAGAGTTCGCGCAAACTCCTGGGGATTGCCGGTCACGTCCATCAAAGTCATGAGGCCCTTCAAAGCTTTGCGCACGTTCTGCAACGCCTCCGTATCCATCGTCGTCAAATAGCGCATGGCTTGAGAGCCCAGATACATTCCCGTCCACAGGGCCGAGTCTCCGTCAGGAGAATAAGACACCAGCTGCCCCTTCTCATCCAAGATAGCATGAGACAACATTCCGGCTTCATTCAAGTGAAAGTCTGCGGCATTGCGATCATAGCCCTGTGCCTTTTCATCCAGCGACGGAGCGTAGGCGTTTCGTTTAACGGCAGATTCTGTGATACTAATGGCGTCCGTGATCTTGTTCACCACGCGAATTATATCTTTGTTGTCGCGATAAAACTCAAAGTCTGTCGGATCAAAAACCATGTAAGGCTGTTCATTCTTAAATTCTGGTCTGTTTTTGTACGACTTCACCAATGAGTCTTTGTCATAGCCAATGTCCATTTTAAATGCCTTGATAATTCCACGAACAAGCAGCGGAATATTTTTTCCCTTGGCGTCTAAATATTTTCGCTCATTGACCCAAAGAGGTCGACTCTCTAAATCTCGTCTGGTCGTGATCCACTCGGAATAATCAGATACTTTTTTGTCGCTAAACGAAGTCGCCAAACCAGCCGAGGTCGGCGAAAATCTAGCAAGAATTGTAATAGGATTTCTAAAGTCAGAGGCCTCACGTTTTTGCGAACCCAACTTTGTTATAAAATCACCTTGGCGAATATCATAGGTCACAGTCAACGTGCCTGCATTGGCGACGGCTTTTCCAGTCCAAACTTCTTGAACCCGAAGACCATCAAAGAAGTAGTTAATGTAGGTGACAATACGAACGACATTAAACGTGCCATCACCGGCTTTTCTCAACTCCAGCTCACCATTGTAGGGTCCGCGAGTCGAGGAGGTCCCTTGTAAAAACCAGATCCCTTCCATGCCACCATTGGCCTGCAAGGAGGCAATGTCGCGGGGAACTTGCCTTTCTTTGTGGGCGCAAGAGTTAAAGATAAGAACGCTCAAAAATAAAAAAAGGAATGAACTCAATGCTTTCATTCCTTTATTGTCTCTAAGAAGACTTACGCACAGGAGTCCTGAAAGGACAACCTCGTCTTTAGTAGGGAACCTTGTCAGACTTGGCTTGCCACTCTTTGAAGACCCCCAAGGCCTCCTCGTGAGCACATTGGATCATCGGCACTTTGCGCTGAGAAATGTCCTTAGGAATCTCTTGGTAAAGAAAGTCATCATCAAAATCAATGTTGGCCGCATCTTTGCGAGTGTTCCCGTAGTAAATCTTCTCAATGCGGGCCCAGTAAATCGCCGACAAACACATAGGGCAAGGTTCGCAGCTTGTGTAGATCTCAGCACCCTCAAGGCTAAAATTTTTTGCGTTCTCGCAGGCGTTTCGGATGGCAACAACTTCGGCGTGAGCCGTGGGATCATTGGAGGAGGTCACTTTATTCCAGCCTTCGCCAATAACCTTTCCATCTTTAACGATCACGGCACCAAAAGGCCCACCGGCACCAGCTTGCATGTTCTTTCGAGAGAGCTCGATGGCTCTGATCATGAATTCCTTTTTCATAAGGCGCCCATACTCGCGGGAGTTTTCTCGTTAGTCAACTCTTGGACTATGGAGCGGTCCTCACGTTTTGGCCGCACTCCCAAATCAATTATAGGAACTTTTGCCACGCTGATGCCCCGGAGCGCAACCACCCATCTAGACTAAAAACAAATGGAAACTTGTTTTTCCACCCACATGGTCTACCATCTTGAAATATGCGCTGTTTATCCGCTCTTCTTGTTCTGTTGTTGGGTTGCCTGGCATACGCAGCCCCGCCGAGGTCACTAGAGGTTTCGACGTTCTACTATCCGCCTTATATGATGGAAAGCAAAGATGGTTCTGTCGAGGGCCTGATGGTAGAAATATTTGAACAAACAATTAAGCCTCTTCGCTTAAAGCCCGACTATCACATCTTTCCTCTGCGACGATCCGTAGTGGAAATGCAAAAACCTCTAAACATAGAGAAATTTGTCCACCTAGGAACAGCTCTTAATTTTAAAAACGAAATCAGTGCCGGTGTTTTCTCTGATATCACCATAATCACTGGTGCCTTTGCGGCCTATGTTCCCCCCAAAAGCTCCCTGACAAAAGGTCCCTCCGTCACCGTTGAAATGCTGCGGTCCTATCGGGTCGCCGCCCTTCGCGGAAGTGCTGTGGTTCCGATACTCAAGCTCTCGGGTATTAACCCTTTGGAAGTGAGCAACATTGAGCAGCTCTTTAAAGTGCTTGATTCAAACAGGGTCGATGTTTCGTTGGTGCTGGATCTGTCTGGAGACTTTTATTTAAAAGATCATCCACATCTAAAAATTGCCAAAGTTCCCTCATCCATCACCAATGTGCCTCTCTCATTCCTCATTGCAAAAAGCCACCCTCTTTATGACAAGATTTTTCCGATGATTTCTGAAAACCTCGCAAAGATGAGGCTTAATGGAGAACTCAAGAACATCGCCGAACGCTACTACGGCGCCGGCAAAGTTCCTAATGATGTACTGTCAAAGTAACTGCGGTGAAGATTCTTTATTTTTTTAACTTTGAGGAAATCCACGGCCAAATCATCGGCAGCAAGGATACCCCGATCACACCAAAAATCACGATGTGGAAGTTTCTCTTTACGACGGGAAGGTTTCCAAAAAAATGTCCCGCCAAAACAAACAAAAAAACCCAAGTGATCGCACCGATGACATTATATAAAAGAAATCGGCGATACTTCATTTCACCAATGCCCGCCACAAAGGGAGCGAACGTGCGAACAATCGGCGCAAAGCGAGCCGCAACGATCGTGAAAGCACCCCACTTTTCATAGAAAGCGTGGGTCTGATCAAGATACTGTCTTTTGAAGATGCGCGAATTCCCCTCAAAAACCTTGGGACCCAAATATTTTCCAATGTGGTAGTTCACGGTGTCTCCCAAGATTCCTGCGATGGTCAAACTTGAAAGAAGAATCCAAAGGTTCAGACCGTTTTCCATGGTCGTGAACGCCCCCAGGGCAAATAATAATGAATCCCCCGGCAAAAACGGAGTCACAACAAGGCCAGTCTCTGCAAAGATAATTAAAAATAGAATGACATAAAGCCAGGGGCCAAAAAAGGTGATCCACTCCGGGATATGCTGATCAAGATGCAAGATAATATCGACGAGTTCCATCATAGGGGCCTAGAATCTTTGGAATCTTAAAGAAGGGCAAGCTCTTTAGGTGCCTTAAAAATAAAAAAGCCGCTGTTTAAGCGGCTTTTATTAAATGGCGGGCACGCGTGGGTGACTTTGTA
>JAHRXB010000206.1 GCA_019104905.1 Bdellovibrio sp. | reverse complement strand
GATATTCAAAGAACCCTTTCCATTTTCAAACTGAATGGTTCCACTTCCTTGATTGATCTTGCCGTTGGACTGTTGGGGTGCCAGGGATAAAAAACCTCGGACTTTTTCAATCTGAAGCTGCCCAGCAAAAAGACTCGCATCCACATCGCCTTGGATGTTTCTTAAAGTCATAGAGCCGTTATAAGAATCCGTCTCAACTTTTCCATTATGATCTTGAATAGTCACATCCCCTTTTTGCACATAGACTTGCAATGACCCCGCCCCATTCAAAGCATTGACTCGCCCTTGAGTTACACTCACTTTCAAGTCTTTACTCCATTTTTGCACGGTCACAGTTCCGCCCCGCAATTGAATCTCCGCGGGAATGGACGGCCCCCAAATCTCAATTTTTTTCACTTGTGAGGACGCGTGTGACAAGACGTTCAACCAAGACTTCTTCCCACCGTATTCGTTCATACGAACTTCGATGATATTATCTTTTTTCGTGACGCTGAAAACACCCTCGGCGCCGGACTCGTCCACACCCGACACTTTCAAAGAATTGCCGGGCTGTCCCACAACTTGCACCTGGGCCTCTAAACCCTTCAGGACGAGACGGTCTCCGTCGGCAACAGGAACCTCAAACGTGGCGGCCATCACAGGCTGAAATAGAACATGAGCAAGAATGAAACTAAGCGCTGACATGCGTTGACTCCTCTGCACGACAAAATGCCTCCAGGCATTTTATTGACTCTGACTTTAAAATATAAAAAAGTATCGGGGCATTGACAATAAAATTGCCACCGAGGCAATTCTAAGTGAACCCGAAAGGGCGGGGACCAAAGTCCTCGACACAAATTGAGGTGAAATATGGAAAATGTCGTAATTGTAAGCAGCGTAAGAACTCCGGTAGCTTCTTTCCAAGGAGGTTTTTCTTCTGTTCCCGCACCAAAGCTTGGTGCCGTTGCAATCAAAGAAGCGGTCGCTCGTGCTGGCGTCTCTCCTGATGAAATCGATGAGTGCATCATGGGCAATGTTCTTACTGCAGGCGTGGGACAAGCTCCTGCTCGCCAAGCGGCTTTGTACGCTGGACTTAAAAACTCAACTCCCTGCATGACCATCAATAAAGTTTGTGGCTCTGGCCTTAAAGCCGTGATGTTGGCCGCAGACTCTATCGCCCTTGGCAACACGAAGATCGCTGTTGCTGGCGGACAAGAAAACATGACTCTGGCTCCGCATCTTCTGGAAAACTCTCGCTCGGGCTATCGCATGGGCCCAACTCAGATGATGGACTCAATGATTAAAGATGGCTTGTGGGACCCCTACAACAATTTCCATATGGGAAATGCAGCTGAAATCTGCGTGAAAGAACATAACTTCACTCGCGAGCAACAAGATGCTTTTGCTGTCGACTCTTACAAAAAAGCGCAAGAGGCGTGGAACAAAGGTGTTTTCAAAAATGAAATCGCCCCTGTCGTTGTTGAGGGAAGAAAAGGCGCTGTCACTATCGACAAAGACGAAGAACCCTTCAATACGAACTTCGACAAAATCCCTGGCTTGAAACCTGCCTTTGACAAAGCGGGCACAATCACTGCGGCAAATGCTTCCAAAATCAATGACGGAGCTGCCGCACACGTATTGATGTCTGAAAGCGAAGCAAAAAAACGCGGCATCAAACCTTTGGCGAAAATTGTGGCGCACGGAACTTTTGCTCATGATCCAAAATACTTCACCACAGCTCCGGTGGGCGCGATCAAAGGGGCTTTGAACAAAGCCAACTTGAAAGTAGGCGACATCGACCTTTGGGAAATCAACGAAGCCTTCGCCGTGGTTACTCAAGTTGCAATGAAAGAACTTGAAATTCCCGCAGCAAAAGTCAACGTTCACGGTGGCGCTGTCGCCATTGGACACCCTATCGGCGCTTCGGGAGCCCGTATCTTGACGACTCTTGTTCACGCTCTTCACACACACAACAAACGCTATGGTCTAGCGACATTGTGTATTGGTGGCGGGGAAGCCGTCGCTTTGATCGTAGAAAAAGTCTAAAAACTTTAAATTCAATTTGCATGAGTGTCCGAGGTCTTTAAAGAAAGACCTCGGTTGCTTATCGGAACCCTTTTTGAGGAAGCTCGTTTATGAGTAAAAAAGTCTTTAAGGATGCCAAGAGCGCACTTTTTGATGTCAAAGATAACATGACATTGATTCTTGGTGGATTTGGTCTTTGCGGCATTCCAGAAAACAGCATCGCCGTTTTACGGGATATGGGAGTTAAAGGCCTGACCTGCGTTTCTAACAATGCGGGCGTCGACGATTTTGGTTTGGGGCAACTTTTGCAAAATCGCCAAATTAAAAAAATGATTTCTTCCTACGTTGGCGAAAACGCTTTGTTCGAAAAACTTTACATGAGCGGCGAACTGGAGTTGGAATTCTGCCCTCAAGGAACCTTGGCCGAAAGAATTCGCGCCGGGGGCGCTGGCATTGCTGGATTTTACACTCCCACAGGAGTTGGCACCTTGGTCGCGGAAGGAAAAGAAATTAAAAACTTCGAGGGACGTGACTACGTCCTTGAACGTGGCATCGTCGGTGACTTTGCCTTTGTTAAAGCCTGGAAGGGCGACAAGTTCGGAAACCTTGTTTTCCGAAAAACAGCGCGCAACTTTAATCCCATGGCGGCAACGGCCGGAAAAATCACCGTGGCAGAAGTTGAAGAATTAGTTGAAGTGGGACAACTCGATCCGGATCAAATTCACACACCCGGCGTTTACGTGCAGCGAATTTTCCAAGGCACCAACTATGAAAAGCGCATCGAACAGAAGACCGTCAGAAAGGGTTAAAGTATGCCATTAACAAGAGAACAAATCGCACAACGAATTGCTCAAGAAGTTCAAGATGGCTACTGCGTAAATCTGGGCATTGGAATCCCCACACTGGTGGCTAACTACATTCCTTCAGATAAATTCGTTATGTTACAAAGCGAGAATGGCCTTCTTGGGATGGGACCTTTTCCGACTGAATCCGAAGTCGACCCAGACCTTATCAACGCCGGCAAACAAACAGTCACAACACTTCCTGGAGCCAGCTTCTTTTCAAGTGCGGACAGTTTCGCAATGATCCGTGGTGGACACGTGGATCTGACTGTTCTTGGAGCAATGGAAGTTGATCAAAACGGAAGTATCGCCAACTGGATGGTTCCTGGGAAAATGGTTAAAGGCATGGGGGGAGCCATGGACCTCGTGGCCGGCGCTCGCAACGTGATCGTAGCCATGCAACACACGGACAAAGAAGGAAACTCGAAACTTCGCACCAAGTGCACGCTTCCTTTGACGGGAGTTAAATGCATTAAGAAAATTGTGAGTGATTTCGGCGTTATTGAGATCACACCTGAAGGATTCGTTTTAAAGGAATACGCTCCGGATTTAACTCCTGAAAAAGTTTTGGCCGCAACCGAAGGAAAAATGACGATTGCTCCTGATTGCAAAGCGATGACGTTCTAATTTACCCGGCCTTCCATTCCTTGGGAGGCCTTTTTTTTATTACTCCAAGGTCCAGCTCCCAATTGCCCCTCTTTCTTTTTCCAGTGATAATAGGACTTCAAATCTGAACAATGAGGTCCCCTGGTGGCAGAAGCAAAAAAAGTATCCAAAGACACCTATCTTTTTAGAGAAGGCGATGCTCCTGATGCAATGTACATTATCAAATCTGGTTCTTTTGCTATCACCAAAACAAAAGGCACTTCCGAGATTGTTTTAGCCGAAATCAATGCTGGCGCCATGGTGGGCGAGATGGCTCTTTTCGACAACAAACCACGCAGCGCGAACGTCAAAGCCACCAAAGACGCTGAGGTGATCTCTCTCCCCTATGAGTCTTTAACAAAACAGATGGATCAGCTTCCCGTGTGGGTTCGCGCCATTATGAAGACGCTCAACGAGAATCTTCGTGAGGCCAATAAGAAAATCAAAATTTTGGAAAACGCAAATCCTGATGAAGATCGTTTTCCTCCGCATATCGTGAATAAATACATCTCCATCCTTAATCTCGTCGGTCACAAATACGGCAAGGCCGAAGAAAATGGTGGTGTCAGCTTTTCTTCTGTTCTTCTTCGCAACTACACCATTCAGATCTTTCAAGAGGCGACCAACAAAATGCAAAGTGTTGTAAACGCCTTGACGGATCTGGGGTACATTGTTCAAGAAGATCGCGGCGATGGAACTCAGAAAATTATCAACGCCAAACCACAGGATCTATTTTCTTTCGTGGACTGGTACAACGATTGGCTTTTCAAACAAGAAAAAGACCGTTTACCACAACTCTCCGAGCCCGAAGTGCGCATTCTAAATGGCGTTCTACTGTTTGCTCGCAAAGCAGAACCGAATGCCAAAGGATTCCGCAAAGTGAATCTGAACGACGTTCAAAATGAGTCTATGAAAGAAACCGGCAATCTTATTCGCACCGACGACGTGAATCCTTTGATTGAGAAAAAATATCTCACTGAAAAGATCATGGATGAACAAGGTGTTTATATTATGATTTCCCTTGAGGACGTGGAACCCTTGGCCCGCAACTGGACTATTGTAAACAATCTGAAGAAAAAACTGAGATAAAAAGAGGGAGCTTAGCTCCCTCTTTTGCTATTCAACGTTAGGATCCGCCTGACAACGCAGTGGCAGTTGATCATCCGGAAGCTTCGAATACTGTTCCCCGTTGATCGTATGCACATAAATAGAGTTCGTCTTGGCCCCTTGAGCAATAGGTTGCCCCAAAGTCAAAATCACTCGATCCCCCGTCTTTGCCAACCCATGAGTCACCATCAACTGATCAATCTGAGTCAAAACATCTTCCATGGTTTTATAGGGCTTAATCATATGAGTCTGAATCCCCCACATCATTTCCATGGAATTCAAAACATCCATGTGCTGCGTGATTGAGATAATTCGCGCCCGAGGACGGAATCCAGATATGATGTTCGCCGTTTTACCAGAGGTCGTAAGGCAAATAATCGCCGTGGCA
>JAHRXB010000194.1 GCA_019104905.1 Bdellovibrio sp. | reverse complement strand
TGTCCTTGTCTTGCCGCTCGGAGTGTCTTTGTTCAAAATCCGAAAGAACTCTTCCGGCAAGTAAGTCTGTGGAGGTCTGTGGAGTTTCGCTTCAGAAAACATGGCAAGATTACTTCCAGAGTTCTCCACGGCCTTTGTTGTTGGATGTGCGTTCCGCGGAAGAATATGAAGAGTATCATCTGCCCGAAGCTTTGTGGGGTGTGCAGGACCAAGGACGTCTTTCGAAAAACAGAGAAATCTATGTCTATTGCAGTTTGGGAGTCAGATCATTGCAAGCTTGTCAGGACCTCAGGGCCCATGGTTACAAAGCCTTTTCTATTAAAGGAGGGCTGGCCAGCTTTATTGAAAATGAGAAACTAACAATTATTTGAATGAAAGTAGAAGGAGCTGACTATGAATCGCTTTTTTAAATTGATCGTTTTACTCCTGTTGGCCGGGAGTTGTGTTAACGCCAAAGTGAAAGTGGATAATCCTGAAAAGTTTGAAAGCAAAGAGCTTCTGGTTTCCGGCGAAGTTCAGGAGTCACTGAAGTTGGGAGTGGCCGAGTTAAAGAAATTGGATGCGAAAACCTTGGTTTTGGATCCGAAAGCCTGCATGACAGGGCAAAGCAAAAGAGCAGAGGAGTCCTATCGTGGAATTCTACTTAAAGATCTTTTGAATAAGGCCGGAATTTTGGCCAAAGCCCATAATGATGTAAAGAGGATCGTGGTGATTGCCCGCGCGACAGACGGCTATACAGTGGTGTTTTCCTGGGGAGAACTGTTTTTGTCCAAGGTCGGAGAAGGAGTCATGGTCGCATTTGAAAAGGACGACAAACCTTTGAAAACTGAAGAAGGAAAAATAGCTCTAGTATCCATCAACGATAGTCAAAACTCCAGACACATTCGCTGGTTGTCCTCTATTGAAGTACATAAGTTATAGATATTTTTTTGAGAAGATTTATTAAGGAGATTTTTATGAATTTGTTTAAAGGTACTTTGGTATTTGCTGTGATCGCGATGATGTCAACGGCGCAAGCAGCACTCAGCGGCATCGAAGCGGCAAGATTTCGTGAATTGGTTGAGCCGATTATCTATTCTCCCAGTCATGAGATTCCAAAGTCGCTGACCTATGCTCAGTATGTTGAAAAGAAGAATGTTCCCAAAAATTTTAAAGTGCGAGTCGAAGCTTTGCGTGTGGAAATGTTAGAGCAGCTTGTGTCGATCTACCCCTCACTCTGTCGTTCTGATTTTGAAGACGTTTTGACCGACTGTTTGTCGCCACTTCGTGGGTCTGAGTATTACTTGATTTATGATGGGGGAAAAGTTTTGGGATTTGTTTGGATTGGCTATGGGGTGGATGTTACTCCGGCGGGACTGACTTCAGCTGACAGTGTGGCTTATCGCTATATCGTGGATCGAACTGGGCATGTAGTTCAGAATGGCTACTTTGTGCTGGGGAAGCTCTAAAGAGTCTTCTATCCCGGGTGTCCCGGGTTTTCTTTGCTAAAAAAAGTCCGGGAGCGTTTTGATTTATCTAAATTTTAACAATGAGAATGACTCCTTTTATTCATTAATTACGAGCACCTATCACATATTATAGGACGTAGGTTAGATTCAACTCCTCTATGAAAGTTTGAATTTGAGACAAATTGTTAAAAATCCTTAAAGAAGCGTACATATGGGATACCATACAATTATTTGGGACGTTGTCTATGGAGGGTTTATGCGTCTAAGTCTTAAGTGGAAAATAGTCGGTTTACTGGGTTTGCCAATGGCCGCCTGGTCTTTCTATGGGGCTTTGTATCTTGTCGGCAATTGGAAGCTCTTGGAGCAATCCAACGAAATTGTCGCAAACGGAAAATTTATTGAAGCCAACTCGTAACTAATTCAGGTGGTTCAAGTGGAACGAGCCAAAACGGCTCTTTACCTTGGCGACAAAATAGACCTTCCTCAGTTAGAAGAGCAGCAGCGTGTGGTTTTGGAAAAGTGGGGAACTGTTGAAACTTCTTTTAAAAGTGTAAAAACGGAAAAATCCGCGAAAGATCTTCTTGAGTCTACGCGAAAGAACTTGGAGGACTTTAGAAGTGCGGTGAAGACCAAATCCATCATACCAGCCGAAGCCACAAAACGTATCACCGATATTATTGCCCAGTTAATTCAAATAGACATTCTGATTGCCTCTGATGAATCGTTGAACGGCGTAGAAATGAATCTTTTGAGTCTGACTATGTTGGAGCTCGGAAAGGAAAACGGAGGAAAGCTTCGCGCCAGTCTGTTGAATGTTCTTTCTGCCGACAAACCGATCTCAGTTCAGCAGGTTTCGGGTTTGGAGAGTCTTCGCTCTGGAATTAATGCCAATCTGGATTCCCCCGCATTGATGATTTCTCCAGAGGCTAAAGAAAAGCTGCAAAGTTTTAAACAATCAGCGGAATGGACAGCGGTGCAGGAAGTTTACGCGAAGGTCGTTAGCAAAGCCATCGAGGGGAACTATGCGGAAGATCCATCGCGCTTTTACGGGGCAATGACCAAGGCGTTGAACTCTCTCGGGGACGTGGTCAAATTTGAAGTTCGGCAAGTCGAGGAGAAGCTTGAGGATCTTCATGGACAAACAGTTCGTGTTTTCACTCTGACTTTAGCGGCGATGGTGTTCCTGCTTGTGTTGATTTTAGTCCTTGCGACCTCCATGATTCGTCGCCTGACCTTAGCATTGAATCAAACGGTGAACAGTCTTTCAAGTTCGGCGGAAACCATATCCTCGGGAAGTCAGCAACTGACGGCCGCCAGTCAGCAGGTGGCAAGCGGCGCGGTGGAGTCGGCTAGTGCTCTTGAGGAGGTCGTTGCATCAATGGAGGAACTTAGCAGCATAGTCGCGCAGAATTCCCAAAGGGCTAAGCATGCCGCCGAATTATCAAATGAAGGACGGCAGGTTGCCGAAAGTGGAAAAACTGAAGTGGAGCAGTTGGTGACAGCCATGGAGGAGATTGCTCACAGCTCAAAAAAGATCGAAGAGATTATCAACGTCATCGATGACATCGCTTTTCAGACCAACTTATTGGCTCTTAATGCGGCGGTCGAGGCGGCTCGCGCTGGCGAACAGGGAAAAGGATTTGCGGTGGTCGCTGAGGCGGTGCGATCTTTGGCTCAAAGAAGTGCACTTGCGGCCAAGGATATCACCGGCCTTATTCAAGACAGTTCAACGAAAGTGGAAGAGGGGGCTCGCAAGGCTGAGTCCAGTGGGGAGGTTCTTAATAAAATCGTTTCGACGATTTCGAATGTCTCCCAGATTAATACCGAGATCTCTATTGCCAGCGAGGAGCAATCCACTGGAATTAATCAAATCAGCAAAGCCATCAATGAGTTGGATGCCTCGACTCAACAAAATGCTTCCTCTGCGGAAGAGGTGTCGGCCTTTTCGGATCAGATGAACCAGCAGACGGTGGGTATTAATGGGCTGGTCCATGTTTTGTCGGAATTGGTTGAGGGGGAAGGCAAAGAAAAGGCTTCGGCCTAAATTTCAATAGATTCCGAATAGATATCGCATATCATCCCCCTGTTGATTTTCCTAGACGAGGGGAAATAGTCCTTAACTTAAGGTGTGTATGGGAGATCATATAAACAATCCCATGTATTTCTAAGCGGAGGCTTTGTGCAGCTAAGTCTAAAAATGAAAGTTGTTGGTCTGATCGCGATACCGTTGATTGCATCTTGTTGTTATGGCGTTCTTTATCTGCAGAGTCAGTGGAATGTTCTTCGTCAAAGTAAAGAAATTGTCGAAAACGGACAACTGCTAAAGATAAATTCGGAGCTGATTCATGAAATGCAAGCAGAGCGAGGAAAGAACGTTCTCTTTCTTTCAGGAAAAATAGATGGTTTGCAGTTAGAGCAGCACCGTAAAGTCGTGGATCAAAAATGGGACGCGGTTTTAAATCAATTTCACAAGGTGAAACTGAGTGCCAAAGCCAGTGAGCTTATCGATTTGACTCAGAAAGATTTACAATCTGTGCGTGAAGCTGTGAAGGCGAAGTCTCTCACGCCTCCTGAGGCGATTAAAAAGATGTCGATTTTAATCGGGCATCTGATCGAGGTCGATGTGCTGGCCTCCTCGGATGAGTCTCTAGAGGGAGTTGAAATGAACTTCATGAGCCTTGTAACGTTGGAGGTGGGAAAAGACTATGGGGGTCTTTTTAGAGCCAGCTTTTCCAATGTGTTAGCGGCGGATAAACCGCTTTCATTTTTACAGGTTTCATCTCTTGAGAATCTGCGTACCGGAGTCTCATTGAGTTTTGACTCTCCAACATTGATGATTTCTCCTGAAGCCAGAGCCAAACTGACCGAGTTTAAAAAATCGACGGACTGGCTGAAGGTTCAAGAGACATACACTCGAGTTATTGGGAAAGCCTCTGAAGGGAATTACTCGGAAAATCCAACGGCCTTTTTTGATTCCATCACAAAACCGTTAAATACTATTGGCGGCATCATCACTTTTGAGGTGGAGCAGATCGGGACGAAGCTTCAAGAAATCCATCAGAAAGCCCTTCTTGCTTTTGTGTTTACTTTAGGTGTTGTCGCTCTTTTGTTTGTAGCTGTGGTGGTTCTGGCGATTGTGATGATTCGCAGTTTGACCAAGGCTTTGAATGAGACCGTTGCCAGTTTGTCGGATGCCTCCGAAACAATCTCATCAGGAAGTCAGCAGTTGACTGCCGCCAGTCAGCAGGTCGCCAGTGGCGCTGTTGAATCCGCCAGTGCTTTGGAGGAGGTGGTGGCCTCCATGGAAGAACTTAATAGTATCGTTTCTCAAAATTCACTTCGAGCAAAGCAAGCCGCTGATATTTCAAATCAAGGTCGAATTATTGTTGAAAATGGAAAAGGGGAAGTGGAGCAGTTGGTGTTGGCGATGCGCGAAATCGCCCAAAGCTCACAGAAAATCGGCGAGATCATTAATGTGATTGATGATATCGCTTTTCAGACCAATTTGCTGGCGTTGAATGCCGCCGTTGAAGCAGCCCGAGCGGGCGAGCAAGGTAAGGGTTTTGCCGTTGTCGCCGAAGCAGTTCGTTCTTTGGCGCAAAGAAGCTCGGTGGCCGCCAAAGATATCACCGTTCTTATTCACGACAGCTCTATGAAAGTGGAAGAGGGTTCAAGAAAAGCGGAATCCAGTGGTGAGGTCCTCGGTAAAATTGTGGCCACTATTGCGAATGTTTCTAAAATTAACACGGAAATTGCGGTAGCCAGTGAAGAACAGTCCGCGGGCATTAATCAGATCAGTAAGGCGATCAATGAACTGGATTCGTCGACACAGCAAAATGCTTCCGCCGCAGAAGAGGTATCAGCCTTTTCAGATCAGATGAGTCAGCAAACGATCAGTATCAATGAATTAGTCCGTGTGTTGTCTTGGTTGGTTGAAGGGACTGAGAAAGAATCTGCTTAAGGGGAGATTTTTCTTTTCTTAAAGTAGAAAAGCAAAACGATTCCAATGCACATAACCAGCGATCCTACGTATTTCCAGATACGTCCGGGGTCGTGATTCACAGAAAGCACCGAGGCAATGGCAGCCCCATTGGGTCCCTGTTCAAAGCTCGCCTGATAGAGATAATACTGTTTGTATTTAAGGGGCTCGTTCATCGAGATCAGAGCCTTGTTCCCGCCGTCATACTCTACGGAGCTTTGATAAGCCATCGCACGCATCGTGCCGGGATAATTTGTCTTTTGAAACTCGACCAAACTCATTTCAAATCCAAGAGGCACGCGGCGATTTTGATAGGCGACAAGATAGACGCGATCTTGCGTGAAGACTTTAATATAATCGTTCAGGAAAAGATAACTTTCCTGGCCGTTGTAACGAACATGCAGCGAGGGTGAGCTGGCTGGTGTCGGTCGTTCAAGACGTTTGATATCGTATTTTTGCACGGCTTTGGGGAGATAACGCAAGATGCGCAATTGAAGGTTCATCCAGCCGGTTTCGACCAGATCACCTTCTTTGAGGGGCCCTTGCTTTTCTGGCTTTGATTGTTCTTTGCGATAAAGAGCGTAACTGATCTCACCCTTTTCGTTGATATTAAAGCGGATCTCATTCACCTCGAGGGTGCGTTCCCAGAGGCCGCCCATGGTGATAAGGACAGGGCCCACTTGCTTTTCAACTTTTTCAAAGACGTTTCTTTGCACCATCCAATCCACTTCGCTGACATTTTGGTTGGTGAGTTGAAAGCGAACGGCGGCGCCACTTTGGGTTTGCGTAGACGCTTCGACTCTCATTTGGGGAATCGAATAAGGAATAGATTCTAAGATTTCAAAATCCAATCCTTTTGTTTTTAAAAGAACGGGTTTGTCTGGCGTCACTGGATCTTTGATAAAGTTCACAGGCTCAGTATAGGCGCGTTCATAGTCGGCACCATCGGCAGACCGGTAGACATTGATTTCTGTGTCTTGCACGGTGACTTCTTTGACTGGGCCATCGGCTTTGGAAAGTCGGAGGGTGCCATCAACGCCAAAGAGCTGGGTCAGAAGTGAGCCATAAAGAATGATGATGATTCCAATATGAGCAAAGATGAAAGAGGCGTGACGAGGTTTCCAGGGCCAGCGATCCAACATGACCGCGACGAGGCTTGTGACAAGAAGCCCCATGGTGGCGTACATCCAGACAGAGGCGTAAACAAGATTTTTTGCAGTCCAGGCATCGTAGCGGGCCTCAACCAGAGTGCCCGTAGCGATAAGAACAGCCAGGATCGCCAGTATAACTACGGCAAGTTTTAATGATGCGAGTTTTTTGACGATCCGACGGTAAAGAGACATTATTTTGCGACTTTAATCTCT
Organism: Bdellovibrio sp.; assembly: GCA_019104905.1. Classification (GTDB taxonomy): domain Bacteria; phylum Bdellovibrionota; class Bdellovibrionia; order Bdellovibrionales; family Bdellovibrionaceae; genus Bdellovibrio. Next base: position 15,543 of record JAHRXB010000194.1, on the reverse strand, counting down.
TTTCTTAGTTCTGCAATAATTTTCTGACCTTTACGAACTTTCTCGATAGAAAGTCCTAAAACTCGTGCAGATTCTTGCGGAGCATGGAATCCAGAAGAGTTCTCTGCCTCTACGAAGTCAAAAAGGAATTGCGCTTGCTTTTGCAGATCGCGAGCTTCTGCCAGTTTTGCGTTCGGAGTTTTCTCAAGATCCACTTCTTTGAACTCTTTGAGGTCTTTGATGTAGTCAATCAAAGCATCAAAGGCGATATTGCGAAGTTCCATATGGCGATCTTGGATTGTTTCCGCACGGGCCTTCAGCTCTGCCTCAGGAACATTATGACAAGTTTGGCAGGCCTTGTTGATGTTCAAAAGAGGGCTCTGTACTTGGTGGTCTGTGATTTTCATAGCACCAATACGCTGATAAGGCATATGACAGTCAACGCAGGCGACGCCAGCACGGGCATGAGTTCCCTGGTTGAACATTTCAAACTCAGGATGTTGTGCTTTAAGAACTTTAGCACCCGTTTCTGCATGGACCCAGTCCTTGTGGCCATCTTCTTTGTAGTACTCAAGAATTTGATCCGCTTTAAGACCTTTTGCCCAAGGATAAGTCAGACGTTTGCTGTCCCCCTTGAAGTAGTACTCTACGTGACATTGACCGCAGACAAAGCTGCGCATTTCTTGGCGAGTTGCCATCGTGTTCACGTCGAACTCTTTGATCCCTTGAGTGGCTTTGAAAGCGCGAATTCCCTCGATGAACGCGGGACGAGTAATACGCAGAGCCATTGTTGAGGGGTCATGGCAGTCGATACAAGAAACCGGGTGTTTTACTGAGTGAACGATTTCCTTGTAAGGAATTTTGCCCATCTCTTCAAAACCTTTAGTGATGTCGCCATCGCCCAGTTTTTTATAAAGCAAATAAGTGGAAGCGTGGCAGTTAAAGCAAGTGCCTGGTTGCTTCACGACGTTTTGTCTTTCAGTGAAAATTTGGTCCACCAACATGTAAGCGTGGCCACGTTCTTCACGGAAGTCTTTCGAGAAAGCATATCCTGCCCACATTGTTTTCAGGCGAGGATCTTCATCCAACTTTTGTTGAGCCACGGAAGAACGAGGATCTTTATCCGTTGGAACGTGAGGTAAGGCTTCAGAGCCGCCGTACTTCGTGCGTTTTATGTCGGAGGTTTTTAGATAAGTGTCGTATTGATGAGGAAAGTTCTTTCCCCAAACTGCGGGATCATCAATGTCATCATTGATTTCCACAACTCGATAAAACGGATTTTTAGATTCCGTTTTGCGTTCAAAGATGTTCACCAGAAGGGCAGTTAGCAGGACGGTAGTCACTGCAGCTCCACCGACAGCAGCAAAGATCCATTTTGGTTTATTCATAGTGGTGTCTCCTACTTGGCGTGTCCGGCACTGCGATGGCAGTGCAAACAGTTAGAATTTTCGTTGTGAGTTCCGCCTTCGTGACTCATGGCCTGAATCATGGGCTGATGGCAGCTAAGACAAGAGTTTTTTACTGTCTTCAGACTGTGTTCGCGAATCCGAATGGGATCCGGAAAATTCTGAAGCGTGAAAGCCGCCGAGTGGTTGAAACCATTCAAGGCTTTGACGGCGTACTTGCCAACAATATTGTGTGGCAGATGACAGTCGTTACATTTGGCCACATGGTGGTGAGTGGACTTAATCCAAGAGTCCATATTCTCTTTCATGATGTGGCAGTTTACGCAGGCCTTTGGATCGTCGGAAAGGTAGGAGTAACCTTTTGCATAGATGAAGGAGTAGCAGCCTAGTCCAATCACAATTCCAAAGAGTGTAAGAAGCAAGATGTTTAGTTTATTCATGTGACTCATGATTGCAGTATGGTTTATGGGATCAACATTAATATGAGGATAATCATGAATTCCGGTAATTTGTATGGGAAATAACAAAAATCTTCTGTAAAGGTGGAAAATCAAATGGGGTTTGAAGCAACAATATGCGATCCCATATAAATTTGAGAAAGAATCAAATAAATGCGATCCAATCTCAAAACGGATCTAAAGCTTCCCATATGTTGTTCCGAAAAATTGCTTCGGTGTGCAAATTTGGAGGAAAAGTAATGAGCGTTTTATCTTGGTTTAAAGGAATTCGTGGGCGTCTTTTGGGAGTAGCCCTTTTACCAATTATAGGTTTTGTGATTTCATCGTACGTGGCCTTTAACGGTGTCTCTCGAGTGAGTGACTTCCTAGAATCGGCCCATCATGAGATTATTCCCAACACAACAAACTTGAATCGTCTTATCGTGGCTCGAAATAAATATGGCTACAATATTTTTGTCGCCATGGCTGTTCCCGACAATCCCACAATCAAAAAAGAGCGTCTTGCTTTAGCTCGTGAAGCCGTCAGTGAGTGGCGAACTAACTTTGCCGCCTACGAAGAAAAAACCCATCATTCGGAAGAGATGGAGAGCTTCAAATTCATCAAAGACAATAAAGATCGATATCTCGGTATGTTGGATAAGGCTTTGGAACTGGTGGAAGAAGGCAGCCCCGCTTCAATGAAGGCGGCCCAAGATCTTCTTTTGGGTGATATCTGGAAATTGGGAAGTGAGATTGGTAAAAATAATATAGCCATCGCGAAGACGTATGAAAAACGTGCCGAAAATGAGGGCGCCGAGTCTGCGCAGGTGCAAAAGAATGTCTATCTATGGACGGGAATTATTAATACCTCCGCCAGTGTGATCATCCTCGCCATTATTATTATGATTTCTTCGCGCATCGCTAAGGGCATTTCTTCCATCGCAGGACAGTTGTCCGGAGCCAGTGGCAACGTCACAACTTCAGTGCAACAGTTGAATGAGGCCGGAAGCAGTTTGTCCCAGTCTTCGACCGAGGCTGCGGCCTCTTTGGAAGAAACAGTGGCCTCTTTGGAAGAGCTAACATCCATGGTGCAGGTGAATGCCGACAGCGCGCGACAGGCGGCAGCTCTTTCAGCTTCGTCACGGGAAGCGGCAGAACGAGGAGAACGAGAAATTCGGACTCTTATTGAGTCTATGAGTGAGATTTCCAAGTCATCTAAGAAAATCGAAGAGATCATCTCCGTGATTGACGATATTGCCTTCCAAACAAATCTTCTGGCTTTGAATGCGTCCGTGGAAGCGGCGCGGGCCGGAGAGCAAGGAAAAGGATTTGCCGTCGTTGCGGAAGCCGTGCGTGCTTTGGCGCAAAGAAGTGCGGTGGCCGCTAAAGATATTTCCACCCTAATCAAGGTGTCGGTGGAGCAGGTTGAAGAAGGGTCTAAAGTGGCCGATCAAAGCGGCGAGGTCTTGGGAAGTATTGTGGAGTCTGTGAAAAAGGTTGCAGATCTAAACAACGAGATTGCGGCGGCTTCTTCAGAGCAAAGTGCGGGCATTCAGCAAATCGGTAAAGCGATGAATCAACTGGATCAAGCCTCGCAATCCAATGCGGCTTCCGCCGAAGAGATTGCCGCGACCAGTGGGGAAATCAGCAACCTCGCAAGAACGACTCAGCAGTTAACAGTGGATTTAAGCATAATGGTTCTAGGAGAGGAGGCGGACGCCTCTTCGAACCTAACCCTTGTCAGTCAGACAGGATAGAAAGAAAGGATTGTCGTGAAAACAGGAGTTTTAGTTTTGATTTTGGCACTCACTTGGGGGGCCTTCGCCGAGGAACATTCTCATTCACACCAGGGGCATAACACCCAAATGGTCTTGAATGACGGGAAGAAGTGGCAATCCGATCAGACGTTAAAAGTGAATATGACAGCTCTAGAAGAAAAGTTTGATTCTGTTCACAAACTTTTTGAGACAAAAAAAGTGAAAAGCTCTGATTATAAGATGTTGGCGAAACAAATTGGCGATTCGACATCACAAATCGTTAAGAACTGTAAACTTGAACCCAAGGCGGATGCGACTCTTCACGTGGTTTTGGGCAAACTCTTAACGGCGCAAGAGAATCTTAAAAACCCCAAAAAACGAACGGCGGCTCTGCGAGAGATTCATGAAAGTTTGAATCTTTATCATGAGTACTTCGAGTAGTTTATGGCAGATCAGGCGTCCCCGGCGGATCAAATTCTGAGTATGGCAAAAGCGTTGACGGTCTCTGTTCATGAGCCGTTTGCAGAGTTTTTACTATGCTCATCTGAAGAACGTGAATTTAAGATTTCCCTTTTAGATTGTTATCATTTGGCAGGTCATTCTTGTCATGCAATCACGGGAGCCTATCTGCTGACGGCCGCTGCTATTGAGGCCCTCTTTCCCGAAACGGGAGTGTGCGTAAGAGGTGATGTGGTTGTGGAGTTTGGCGCGAATTTAACGGAAAGAGCGACGGGCCCTCGATCTCATATTATCAGCTATATTACGGGAGCCTGGGCCGACTCAGGTTTCCCCGGTCTTCGCGGACACTTCGTGCGGAAGAACCTCATGTCGTTTGGAAACACGCACCTACCCAAAGAGATCATTCGTTTTCGTCGCGTCTCCACGGGAACTCAGGTTGATCTAACCTATGATCCAATAAAAGTTTTGCAGAATCTTGATCAGACCTTACCCTTCCCGCAAAGTTGGCGTGTCGAGATCTCTCATGTTCTTCAGCATCGTAGTGAAGTCGTTGTGAGAAGCTGAAAAAACATGGGAATTTATGCATGTGAATCATGACAAAATCTTAATAGTTCAGAAGCTTCCGCAAAATCGGCAGTAAAAATCAACATTTCGCAGAGTCCTCTTTTTTTAGATCCTCGCAAAAACGTGAAAAATATTTTTTGTTTACGTTTAAGGCGCTAGGACTTCAACCGAATCATCCACCACATTCGCGGTGCGAATCATTGAGCGTGGAGGTTGTTGCGTGAAGGTTTTTAATCAACTGGGGATCAGACTAAAAATTTTGATGACGGTACTTATGGCGTCCCTTATTTGTGCGCTTGTCGCGTTGGGGACGTCTCTTTATTTTAATCAAAAGGAACTGCGTAAAGGTTTGGTTGAAAAAGCCAGAACTATCCACTCACGCTTGGACGTGGCTGCCAAGTATGTGGCAAAGCAGGGAGGGCTCTCTCCCATGATTGAAAAATTCACTCAGAAGTACAAGGATCCTAGTGAACTTTCTGCCGACGAAAAACTCATTATTCTGCAGCAGGTGCCCATCTTTGCGGCTATGAGGATTGGCGCAGAGGATGCGGATAAGGAGCTTTACTCGTTCCGTGTATTTTCCGATGAACCTCGCCGCAAAGAGAACCTCGCCACGGCGAGTGAAATGGACATTTTCAAAAAATTTGCAGACAATCCGGCTCTTTCTGAATGGGTGGACGATAATTCCAACACGGTCACAGTCTATCGTCCCATTCGCCTTAAAGAAGCTCACGGTTGTTTTACTTGCCACGGGGATCCTGCACACAGTCCCTGGGGGAACGGGAAAGACATTTTGGGTTATTCGATGGAAAACTGGAAAGAAGGGAAGCTTCACGGTGTGTTTGCGGTTTCCAGTGATCTGGCAGCGATTAAAGCGGCCCATGCCGACGCCGGAGCAACCTCTTCAACAACTTATCTGATTTTGTTGATTACCCTTGGGGGGATTGCCGCCCTGGGGCTCGCCGCAGTTTTAATTAAAGGCCCCGTTTCAACGCTTCAGGAAGTCACTCGTTTTCTAGGGGAATCCGGGGGGGAGATGACCTCGACCTCTCAGCAGATCGCAAGTTCTTCACAGTCATTGTCTCAATCGACCACCGAGCAGGCCTCTTCTTTAGAAGAAACTGTCGCGACCATGGAAGAATTGACGTCGATGGTGCGTTTGAATTCGGACAACTCCAAACAAGCGGCGGCGTTAGCTTCGGCGACTAGACAGATTGCTGAAAAAGGAGAGCGAGAAATCAAATCTTTGATTGATTCAATTCAAAGCATCTCTGCGGACTCCAAAAAGATCGAAGAGATCACGACGGTTATTGACGACATTGCCTTTCAGACAAACCTCTTGGCACTTAATGCCGCCGTGGAGGCGGCTCGTGCTGGAGAGCAAGGAAAAGGTTTTGCCGTGGTCGCCGAAGCGGTTCGCAGTTTGGCGCAAAGAAGTTCTGTGGCAGCAAAGGACATTGCGGATTTGATCCAAAAGAGCGTAGAGAAAATTGAGGCAGGCCGTGAGCAGGCCAACCAAGGTGGCGTGGTCTTGACGGAGATCGTGGGCTCCGTTCGTAAGGTGGCTGAGCTGAACAACGAAATCGCTCATGCCAGTGAAGAACAAAGTAATGGAATCAGTCAAATTGGCAAAGCCATGAATCAGCTAGATCAAGTGACACAAAAAAATGCCGCTGTTTCTGAAGAGGCGGCTGCGGCGGCGGAAGAACTTTCCGCACAATCAGCCAGCTTAAAAACCAATGCAACGTCCTTGGAGAAAATTGTCTTCGGAAAAAGAAAAGTAAGTTAGCTAGTCGCTATTTAGAATCGTGTTTGCTCAGAAGATATTTTTGAAATTCACTCAGGAGGGATGACATAATCCCCCTGAGTGCCTCGCGAAATTCAGGATCTGACTCGGAGTCTTCGTGAGCCAAAAACTGATTTATAATGGCCTGTTCACGTTCAGGCACGATGAGGGGCAAGCCCTGTTCTTTTTTAATTTTCCAGATTTTAAGAGTCACATCACGACGACGTAATAAAAGAGCATAAAGATCCTCATGAATCTGATCAATTTCATTGCGTAGTTCGGTGATTGAATCCATCTTTAGAAGCCGCCTTTTTCAAGTAAACTTACCAAAGAGTTTGCATTGGGTTTGATAGGAAGTTCAAGATGATAAATCAACCCGCCGCCTCCAGCTTGAGGGACGCTTTCATATTTATCGTTGATGATTTTTCCAACAACCGCTTTTTGAGTTCCCTCGGGTGAAATCACTTCGATTTCTTCCCCGGGGCGAAGGCGATGACGGGCTTCAACTTTCACGAATCCAGGCTGATCGGACTCACCCAAAACGATGCCGGCGAATTTTTGGCTATAATTGCGTGACGTCGAGTGGCGGTACTCTTGGGCTTGATGGGTCAGATTTCCGGTCACGAAACCTTTGTGGTAACCGCGGTTGGCGATCTTATCCAACTCTAAAAGAAGGTTCTTATCGAACTCTCGGCCGGCCATCATATCATCAATCGCCTTACGATAGATGCGAGAAACCATTGCCGCGTAGTAGACGGACTTAGTGCGTCCTTCGACTTTGAAGGAACAAATTCCCGCATCGCGAAGCTCACGAAGGTGTTCAATCACGCAAAGATCCTTGGCGTTCATGATGTAGGTTCCATTTTCGTCTTCATCAATCTGATAGAACTGACCCTTGTTGCGAAGATCTTCGAGGTAAAACTCCTCTTCTTTGCTCGCGTCGGCTTTATAGATGTTATATCCATAGCGACAGCTATTGTCGCAAACGCCTTGGTTGGCATCGCGATAGCTCATGTAGTGAGACAAAAGGCAACGACCTGAATAGGCGATGCAAATGGAGCCATGAACAAAGGCTTCTAGTTCGATATCGGGAACACGTTCATGAATCTCTTTGATTTCTTCAAGACGCAACTCACGGCTCAGAATGATTCGTGTGGCACCTTGTTGTTGCCAGAACTTCACGCTTTGCCAGTTCATGCAGTTGGACTGAACGCTCAAGTGGATGTTGACGTCGGGATCGACTTCTTTGGCGATCATCATCAAGCCAGGATCACTCATGATGAAGGCGTCGGGCTTTAAAGCCACCCATTTTTTGAAGTTTTCACGGAAAGATTTTAACTTCAAGTTGCGGGCAAAGATGTTGGCCGTGACATAGATCTGCTTGTTGTTTTCACGAGCAAATTGAATTCCTTTTTCAAGGTCTTCGAAGGTCATTTCATTTTCTCGGGCTCTCAAGCTAAAAAGAGGAACCCCGACGTAAACGGCATCGGCGCCGAAGTTATATGCATATTTTAACTTTTCAAGAGAGCCTGCCGGCATCAAGAGTTCTGGACTCATCCCATCACCTTTTCTAGATTGAATTAGAGGGGAGGTTCTAATCCTTTCTTGGGGTGAACTCAACGGAGGGGGTCCAAAATACACCCCTGGGGTTGAGATGCATTTGTTAGAACGAAGAAGCCACTCAATGAGAGGGGCTTTGAGTGTGATTTTGAGTGCAAAAGTTTCACAACGACAAAAGCCAAACCTTCTCGCTCTCAAGGCGGACACCCGCTGCGCCGCACTTCAAAAAGGTACGGCGTACCTTTTAGATGGATTCGCTGTTTTCTTCGACGAGGCTTAACAGCTTTGCGTAGAGATCCATTTTGACGGCGGGGGTGTTTTGTAAGTCGCGATAATAGCGGCTGACCGGCATCTCGGGCATTCCGTTATTTTCATAGACCAAACGATCCACGATTTTTTGAATCTGATCCATGGACAAGCCCTTTTTCTTTTCAGTGATGATTTCTTCCACCATCTCAATCAGAGCGTTGCCAGTGATGCGCTTTTCAGAGTTCAACTTTTCCGCCCGTTCGCAAATGCCTTTAAGAAGGCTCTCGGGTTTTTGTTTGCCAGCAGCACAAAGAACCAACTCGCGATAGAGCTGTTGGAAAGACTCGATATGGCGGCGTTGTTTTTCGCCCATGCGTGCATCGCGGGATTTTGCAAAGCTTGAAAGAATAGTTTTAAAGAAGGAGTTCTCCGTCATCCAGCGTTTTTCAAACGGCAGAGGGCTTTCATTTAAGAACTTGGGATACTCACGTAAGATAGAGCGCATATTGTAAAGAGCGGGGTGATTCACACCATCAGCCACCTTTTCCGTGTTGCCGCTGACTTTAGCTCTTTCAAAGAACGAGAACTCCTTATCAAAACGGGCAAACAGATCTTTTTGCGCAAAGATATGATTGCGTTGAGTTTCGTTGAAGCCCATACGGTAGAGCAGTCTTTCTGCACGTTTTTGATCAAACACCTCATTGAATCTTTCGACCTGAGGATGTCGCGCAAACTCACGCAGAGCTTTTTTCTTCTTGGTTTTAAGATAGTCCACCATTTGTGCAAAAACTTGCACGATCAAACGAGCCTTTTGCTTTTGTTCGTTGAGATTTGTAGAAAATCTTTCAACATCGTCGTAACGATACTTATCGTGACGAATGCCGAATTGACGAACACTGCCGTAATCTATGATTCCGGCGTCGGCGAGAACATTATCGCCGTCCCAATCCAACCACGCAAAAATATAGTCAATATCCAGTTGCGCTGTGAATTCACCGAAAGAATTGCAAATACAGCTCAGCAGCTCGTCGTATTTTGCGTTCCCTTTAGCCGTGATGTTCCAGACTTTATTAGAAACCTGGCGATCAATGAGGTAGTCCGTCGCTGCTTTCAGCGACTCGTATTTTTCCTGTTTCAGATAAAGGAATAGATGAGCGGGGCGGATCAGGTTTGGCGCGGCTCTGACACCGATGCCATAACCTTTTCCGAGGTCAATAACACAAAGAACCCGTTCCGTGCGCAGACCTTGAAGATGCATCACTTCGGCAAGAATGGAGGCGGCAAGAAGTTCATCAATTTCAGCCAGGCCACAGCCGTAACCAAATTCAGTGCCACCGGTTTTAAGAGGCTTTTGCGCGGCCACGGCTCCTGGAGCGAGGCACGTGACTCCAGTCCCACGACTGGACACATCCCAGGTCAAACCACGATGATAAACGGTGCCGTTCCAAATCCCCCGTCCGTCGCCGGAGGTCTTTCCTTGTTTGTTTGCATGTTGCAGTTGCAGATAGCGGGTCGCCATATAACGATGAGGACGAATGGTATCAGGGTCAATGCGGCGATTAGAGAGTTCATCGTATTCGTTGATGATTTGTATTGAGAAAGTTTCAATCAACTTGCTTTCAAGATCTTCCGTCATTTGATGAGGGTGATCAGGAGGAATCAGTCCCATCTCTTTTGCGAGAATGAAGTTAAAGTAAGCGACTTTACCTGTTTGCAGGGCTCGAACTCGGTAGGAGACGTAGCCATCTTTGACGGCGTCCATCCAAGGGTGCACACCATTGAGTTGTTCAAAAGACGAATAAAAGTTCGTCACTTCTTTGAGCTTTCGGGCGCCGCTGTGTTTCATCGTCATGATGCTTCCACACTCCTTGTAGAAAAATGAGACACTCTTCATATCGGCAGACCAAGCCTGCACTTTAATATTAAGCCCTAAAAAACTTCTGCCGAATACTAGACTGGACAAAATAAGGGGATTCAATGAAAACATCTGGCTTTTTACTTCTGGTGCTTCTTTCGACAAGTTCCTTCGCAGTGAAGCAACAACCCTCCGGCCGCTTGCTGCAGCCACAGTTCAGTTCGGCGCCAGCCTGTGAAGGGCGCCCAGAGTTTCTTACAGAGATGCGCAATGACTTTGTCGGCACCCTTTCACGCTTGCCGGAAACTGTTTTGGTCGCGCGTGAGGCCGAGTTCTACATCGAAGGCAGCCAAAAGGGAGAACCCGTGAAACTTCATGGCCATCAGTCCTTCCTGCAAAGATCCTCGGACTCTCAAGTCCTTTGCGGGACCGCCGGTCAAGAGATCAAAGAGCGTTTTTCCTTACTGGCGCCGACTTTGATTGATACCCACAAGAAACCCCGTGTAGGCCAAAGTCTGTGGCAGTTTCAAATGATGACGGAGGGAAGCAAGTTCTCTTTCTGGAACCTTAAAAGTCCCTCGTTTCAAGAAAAACAAAACTTGGAAGATTGGATGAAAAGCACGGGAGCCTTCTATAAAGTCTATCAGCGCTCTCATGATGAGTACGAACTTTTGCTGGTCAAAAAAGAGGGAGATATTACTCAATATCTTTCTATTCGCTATGATGCGATCGGAAGAACTTTATAATCCGGCGTGCTTAAGTGAAGTGCGTGGTTGCGAACCCGCCGTAAGGGGTTCGCAAATTTGTGACTTGTCCCTGGTAAAGGCGGGCAATCACCAGTTGCAGGCGTCCTTGATAGGCATAACAACGTAAATCAAATTTAAAGCTTTGCGGCCCCTCAGGAGTCTCAAAAGTCTGTTCTGGGGCGGCAATGTACTCTTGGGCGATCGTTCCCTCATTGAGAAGCTCATCAAAGGCTTTGCGACTGATGGAGGAGCCTTTGTAAGACTGTTTGGAGCCAAAGGCATTCTTGGGTTTAAAGAAAAGCTTCTTTCTGAGAGACCAAATTTCATCGGCCTGTGCAGGGCAAAGATCATAAGACAGAGGCAAACATTGACGAAGCTGGGACAGCTCGTCCCCTGCAAAACCTTGGGATTCCAGGAATCCAGGTTGAACCCAATCAATCAAGCGTTGCTTATCCGCCAAAAGTAAATACTCGTAAGGATTGGGAGACAAACAAACATCCCGATTCAAAAATTTTTGGCGAAGCTGCGCGCTGGAGGGTTCTGTTAAGAAGAAGTCCGTATAGCGATTGTAAATAAATTCAGGCTGAAAGTCCTGAAAGAGTTCGCGGTAATCCAAGATTCGAGAATCCCATCCAAAGGATTTAAAGAGCTCCTGAAAGACCAAGAATTCAACATAAAGACGCTGCTGAGACGGGGCCTCGTCCGTGATGGCGATTTTAAGATCTTTGGCAGGTTCTTTTCCCTGCAGGCGAAGTTCGGTGCGGATACTGTCGCCAATTTCTGCCAATGAAAAATCAGGAACCGGCAGGGGGTGTCCCTTCATGGCATACAGTTGGTGTCCTAAAACTAAAAAGGCTGCGTTGGTGTTGATTTCAATCAGCTTGAGATTTTTATTTTCGTCCAAATGAAAGTCATAGCTCATCATGATGGACTTATTTCCGGGATCGCGCAGACCTTTTTCTTCAATCAACGAACGATAGTGTTCTTGATACGAAACTTTTTCTCGCAAAGAAAATAGCAAGGATACAATATTTTGAGCTTGTTGAAGAACGGATGTAGGTAACTGAATCGTGAAGGGCGAAATAAGATTTTCTGATACAATATCTTCAAGGGGCTTTTGTTGAAGCCCCGGAAATGTCGTGCGAAGTTGCTGTATGAAATCCTCTTTCGCTGCCATGACTACTTCAGAGGCGTAATGTGACCGTCGCCTTTTTTCCATCCAGCTTGGCAAAGTTCACCAGACTGGCAACCTTGAAGGACGCGCAAGATCTCTTTGGCATCACGGCCCACAGAGGTGTTGTGAATGCCCATGTACTGCAGCTTTTGATCGGGATCGATAATGAAGGTTCCGCGAGTGGCGATACCACGATCTTCAATAAGCACCCCGTAATCGCGCGCAATTCTTTTTGTCAGATCTGAAAGGAGAGGGTAACCCAAATTTCCAAGATCATCGCGCAACCAGCGTTTATGAGAGTGAACGGAGTCCACGCTGCAGGCGATTACCACAGCTCCCGCATTTACAAAATCTTTGATGTGTTCGCGAAATTGAGTCAATTCAGTGGGACACACGAAGGTAAAATCCAACGGATAGAAAAACAAAACGACCCATTTTCCTTTGTAATCATTCAAAGAAATATCTTTAACTTCTCCGCCATCAAAAACGGCTTGAGCTGAGAAAAGGGGGGCGGGTTGGTTAATCATTGGCATAGACACTGTCTCCTTGAATCTGTTATTTATAGATGCCCCCGATGGGGTGGAAACTCAAGGAGAATCTGTGAAAATCATCTCTTGGAATGTGAATGGAATTAGGGCCTGCTATAAGAAAGGCCTGATGGATTTTGTGAACACAGAAAAGCCAGATATTTTCTGTGTTCAAGAAACAAAGGCTCACATTGATCAGGTCGAGTCCGAGGTCCGTAAACTGCGCTGGGAAAACTCTTACTGGTCTTCTGCCGCCCGCAAAGGATATTCGGGCGTGGCGACTTTCGTGAATCAAGAGCCTAACAAAGTTCAATTCAATTTTGCCGACATTCCTGAGTACGAATCAGAGGGGCGCATCGTGATGTCCGATCATGGGCCCTTTGATTTGTACAACATCTACTTTCCAAATGGGGGATCGGGTTTGGAGCGCCACAACTTCAAACAACAGTTTTTAAAAGATTTGAGTCTGCATCTGAAAGATAAGTTAAAAACAGGACGTGAGATTGTGGTGGTGGGCGACTATAATGTTGCCCATGAGAATATTGATGTTTTTGACCCCATTCGTTTGTCTAAGGAAAGCGGTTTTCTTCCCGAAGAGCGAGCTTGGTTTGATAGTTTTCTGGAGATGGGATTCATCGACACCTTCCGTTATTTTAAGCCAACCGAAGCGAAGCGTTACTCTTGGTGGGATTATCGACAATTGGCTCGCATCTCCAATCGTGGATGGCGGATTGATTACATCTGTGTCTCAAAAGGTCTTGAGAAATATCTGTCTTCAGCAGATATTCTTGACCAAGTTGAAGGTTCGGACCACTGCCCAGTGGTTGCCACTTTAGATCTTTAATAAGGGAGGTCTATGATTTTTATTCCCTTTCCATTTGTGATCGCTGAGATTGTGATTTTCTTCATGGCGACTCAGCATTGGGGTTTTCTTAATGCCCTGGGGCTGTACCTTTTGCCGTGCCTTTTAGGATTTATTATTCTCACAACCGTTGGGCGCATGGCTTTGATGAGCCTGCAAAGCACGGTCATGAGAGGTCAGTTGCCGGCAGCGAAGATGTTGCACTCAGGGGCGATCTTTTTGTCGGGACTTTTGTTTTTAATTCCCTCCTTCTTTGCGCGTGTCTTGGCTGTTATTTTATTTCTGCCGGGGCTTCGTCACTTGGCTGTGTGGCGCTTTAAAGTGTACATGGCAAAACAAGTGGCTAAAGGAGCCGCGAACTTTAAATTTGGTGGCCCCTTTGGTTTTGGTGCGGGCAATATGGGTGGCGGATTTCGCTATTACGAATACAAAGATGACGGTGCGGGATTTCAAGAAACTCATGAAGAGCGTGATGTTTATGAAAGTAACGTCTTGGATGTGACTCCGCTAAAAATCACACATGAAAAGAAGAATGAGGACGACAAGAGTTAAACGTCTTGCCTCGGAGTTTAAACAAACCCGCTTCTAAAGAGGGTTTGTTCGCTATTATTTGGCGGAAGAAATCACGCGGCCTTTTTGGTTTGAGACCACGGGGCCGAAATATTTCCTGAACATGCTTTGTCCAAGATGAGCGGATTTTACGGTCCAAAATTTCTTATTCACCGTGATTGCCGCCACGGCGATTTTTCGTTCCTGATCCAGGGCATAGCCGACAAACCAGTCTACGCGTCCGCGAGGGTTGTCGCCAGTCAGGTGACCGGTTTTTCCACCCATTTCGATTTCACGAAATTTACGGTCCTTCATGATCGGACGGAACGAGCGACGAGAAGTTCCCGCTGTCACGGTTTGCTCCATAAGCTCACGAACTTTCGCCGCAGACTCTTTGGTCATGATATTTCCATTGGTCAGCGTAGCGCCTTCATACAAAGTCGCGCCCTTTTCATCTTCCACGGAGCTGACAAGATAAGGGATCACAACTTGGCCATTGTTAGCAACAGAGGCTGCGATCATCGCACCTTGCACGGGGCTCATGCGATTGGTCTTGTTGTATCCAGAAGCCACCTCTGCCAATTCGAATCCCTTGCCGGGAGGAACATAGGCAACACCCATCTCAACGGGGAAGTCGGCGGGAATTTCTTGGTTAAACATAAAACGGTTGGCGTACTCGTTCAGGTCTTCGGGGTGCAAGTTCTCAATGCTCAGGCGTCCAAAAGCCGTATTGATGGAGCGGGCAAAAGCATCTTTCAGGGTGATCACATTTGTCCAACGAGTGACCTTATCGGAAAGAACATTCTTTTTATAGAGGGTGTAGGCGCCGCCGTTGTAACGGATTTTATGTTCAGGCGTCACACCAGCCTTGTCGACGGCCGCCGTCGCTGTCACCACTTTGAAAACGGAAGCGGCAGGGAAGGTCGCTTGAAGATTGAGGTTGGCGGCATGGGGGTTGTCCCTTTGGAAGCTCGACATCGCCAAAACTTCCCCTGTAGAGGCATCAATCATAAAGATCGCGCCATAGTCGGGCTTATAGGATTTGAGGAGGCGGTCGGCCTCACTTTGCAAGGTCTCATCAAGCGTGTAATTAAGCGTGACGGACTTTTCCTCTCCATCCCAGGGGAGCTTGAGCTTTTCCGGAAACTCATTGGATCTAACTTTTTCGCCAACGACCTTGGCGATTTGGGTGCGTTGCTCGAGTTGTGATTTTATTTTCTGGTGCACTTGAGCCTCTTGGCTGTCGGAAGCCGTGAAGCCCATAAGGGAATAGAGCCCGATCAGGGAGGCCCCAGAAAATGCAAATAGTTTTAACAACTTATATTTGTTTTTAGCGCGCATTATTTTATGGTAGCACCAGTTTTTAAACGCTTTCAAGGCCATTCTCAGAAGAATACGCCGGAAAGCCACATCCGAGGCGCTTTTCAGGTCTATTCCTGCGTGACTCTCGAAAAGACATAGACTAAAGACTTAATAACATGAAGACCAAAGAACGAATTCTCCTTACTTCCATCGAACTCTTCAATCGTAGCGGTGTCGTCGCCGTGACCACCAACCACATTGCCAAGGCCATGGATATCAGCCCCGGTAATCTCTATTTCCACTATGACAACAAGGAAGAGATTCTCGAGGA
>JAHRXB010000183.1 GCA_019104905.1 Bdellovibrio sp. | reverse complement strand
AAGAAGCAAACCATGCTGATTCTTTTGGGAATCAGTTTTGGAACTCTTTTGTTTGTCAGTATCTCGGGGATTCAACTGGGGATGCGCCAGTACATCTCTGAACAACTTTTGAATAATACCGCTCATATTCTGATTACCGGCGCTGAACAAGACATCTTAGCAAAAGACGTCACCGAGGCGCTTTACGGTCCTGAGGGGAAGGTGTTTTGGCGAGTACCACCTGGAGGAAAACGTGACGAGGCTCGCTTGCAGAATTATCAGGGATGGTATCAACGACTTTCTGATGATGCTGAGGTCTTTGATTTTTCGCCGCGCTTAAATACCAATGCCCTTCTGACGAACGGAAAGTTTTCTGTGTCGGTGGGATTGTTAGGCACTATTCCAGAACGTCATACTCGTTTAACGAATATAGAGAAGTATCTGAAGGAGGGGTCTTTTTCAGCATTGAGGGGCGGAGGCAATAATCTGGTTGTGGGAAGTGGAGTTGCCAGCAAATTGGGGGCTCGGCTGAATCAGGTTATTAATGTGGGTGTCGGAATTGGCGCCAGTCGTCCGTATAAGATCGTCGGCATTGTCCACTTTGGAAATAAACAACTGGATGAATCGATTTCTTATGCTCATCTAAAAAATGTGCAAACCTTGACCAAAAGTCCCGGACGCATCACCGAGATTGCCGTGGCTTTGTTGGATATCGACAAATCATCAGAGATCGCCGATTTCTGGCAGATGATCAGCTCCGACAAGGTCGAAGATTGGCAAGAAGCCAACAAGGCGTTCATGGAGATGATTCAGGTGCAGGACTTTTCCCGATATTTCATCACCACGGCGATTCTGATTGTGGCGGCCTTTGGGATTTACAATGTTCTTACGATTATGATTAATCAAAAACGCCGCGAGATTGCCATCTTACGTGCGATTGGGTATTCGCCCAAACGCATCTTAGAGTTAATCCTTTATCAAGGATTCATGCTGGGGATTGCGGGCGGCCTTCTGGGATTGGTTCTTGGATTTTTGATGTGTGTGTGGGTGGGGTCGATTGATTTTGGATTTGAAATCGGAGGCAGCAATCACCTTCTGATGAGTTATGACTGGTCCATCTATGTGACGGCGTTTGTGACTGCCAATATTGCTTCTTTCATCGCAAGTTATATTCCGGCCTGGGAGGCCAGCCGTTTGACTCCTATTGATATTATAAGGTCTGAATCATGATTGAGTGTCGTGGAATTATCAAAGAATTTGGAACACCTCCGCAGCGTATTTTGCATGATCTGAGTTTTACCATTGGTGATGGGGAGTTTGTCTCGATCTCGGGAAGATCGGGAAGCGGCAAAAGTACTTTGTTATATATTATTAGTACTTTGGATTCGGCAACGCAGGGGCAAGTTCTTATTGATGGTCGTGATATTGGCACAATGAATATTGAACAGGTCCATCATTTTAGAAATAAAAATGTCGGCTTCGTCTTTCAGTTTCACTATTTGTTGCCTGAATTGACGGCTTTAGAAAATGTTCTTTTGCCAGCAAGAAATTTGGGATTGATCCAAGAAAAGACAAAGATGGCAGAGTCGTTTTTAGAATAACTCAACGTCATTAAACAGAAGGATAAACTTCCTTCGCAAATGTCGGGTGGGGAACAGCAGCGCGTGGCCATTGCGCGGGCTTTGATCATGCAGCCACGTTATATTTTTGCGGATGAACCGACCGGAAATCTGGATACGCGCAATGCGGATATCGTGATGCAGATTTTAAAAAGAACCAACAAAGAGTTGGGAACCACAATCGCCCTTGTCACCCATGAGCCTGACTTTGCCGCGCAGGCAGATCGGGAAATCTATTTGATTGACGGTCGTTTGGCAGATCGAAATCGAGATCGCTAGAAACAAATTCCCCCTACCTACGTCTGGGTTCCAATACAAACCTTTGTCGTAATGAGAACAATGCTGTGAAATTGAGCAAGGTTAAAGTCTCATTACGACAAGAGGGGAATAGTAATGAAATTCATGAATCATCTTATGATGGTAGGTCTTATTTTTGCCGCTTCGGTCTCGTTTGCGAAGACTGGGGATTTTCAATCAAAAATCGTTGGAGGAACTGAAGCGACAGAGGGCGAGTTTCCATTCATCGTGTCTTTGCAGGGGTCTTCAGGGCATTTCTGCGGAGCCTCGTTGATTAAGAAGAACTGGGTTCTGACGGCCGCTCACTGTGTGAAGGGTTCCACGATTAAAAGTGTGGTTCTTGGTTTGCACGATCAAAAGAGTATATCCAAGGCGGAAGTTCTTAAGCCTAAGCGCATTATTGCGCACCCACAGTATGCCGATAAAAACGCCGACTTCGATTTTGCTTTAATTGAGTTGGAAAAGGACTCGGCCTACGATCCGATTGCCATCAACACGACGGAAATTGATATCCCGGACAGTGCCGATGGACAGATTGTGGCGACAGTCGCAGGTTGGGGAGCGACCAAAGAGAATTCATTCGGCTTGCCTTCGCGTTTGCAAAAAGTGGATGTGCCGTTGGTGCCCCATGCGATTTGCAATAAGAACTATAAAAATGCCATCACCGACCGTATGCTTTGCGCAGGTTATCCTCGCGGCGGTAAAGACTCTTGCCAAGGTGATAGCGGTGGTCCTTTGATCGCCCGCGGTGGCATGATGGGACAAAATGTCTTGATCGGTGTTGTTAGCTGGGGTGAGGGGTGTGCTCGGGCCAACCTTCCGGGAGTTTACGCCAAGGTCAATGAAGCGACGACTTGGATTGAACAGACAGCGCGCTAAAATTAAAAAGGGGAAAGGCTTTGAACCTTTCCCCTTCGTTTTTAGTAGATTTCGTGGGCCAGCGGGCGGCGTGGTGCCCGGAAGTAAGTTCTTGGAGAAAGATCTAAAAGGTCTCCCAGTTTTTCCATGTACACACAGGCATAGCGATCCAACTGATAGGCGAAATAACTTTCCTCATTTCCAGCTCTCATGAGTTGACCCCAGTTGCTGTTATACATCGACTGCTGTTTTTTGATGAGCTGACTGATCTGTGCATCAATCTCTGAAATCGTTTTTTGCAAAGTCTCGATCTGCTGTTCGCTGACGTTCGCTGCTTTCTCGATTTTTCGAGTCATCAGCTCTGTCAATTCATCTTCCAAGGGCTCTTTCTTTTTCATCAAGACTTCGATTTCCTGATTTAAAGGTTCCGCCTTCTTGTTGTTGTTGACCTCTTCATCAAGTTCTTCGATGACCATCGCCGTTCTCCAGTTACAGTCCTTCTTCAAACGAAGAATGTCACCGTAGATGTGATCCCCGATATACAGGATGTCGTCGCCGGCAAGATCCAAGTCGGCGGTGAACTTTTTTGCATTTCCGCCCTGGTAGATTCCCGGGGTCAATTTGCCTTCCATGTTG
>JAHRXB010000169.1 GCA_019104905.1 Bdellovibrio sp. | reverse complement strand
TTTTTTAAGGTGGCATTGCCCTTGGCGAAGCCGGGATACATATCAGCCATGGTCTTGGTCTTTGCTCACACGCTGGGTGAATTCGGAGTTATCTTGATGATCGGTGGTAATATTCCAGGTCGTACCAAGGTGATCTCCACGGCTATTTACGATTATGTCGAGATGCTTCAGTACGATAAGGCGCATCTTCTTGCTGCAGGTCTTTTGTTATTTTCTTTTGTTATCATGGTCAGTCTTTACACCTTTCAACGACGGAATGAACGGCCATGGACAAGATAAAAGGCTCTTTATCTTTGCATTATCCCGGATTTTCTCTGGATATGGATTTTGAAATTCCTGGCGCTGCGGTCACCGTGGTGATGGGGCCTTCGGGTTCGGGTAAGTCCACATTTCTAAGATGTCTTGCGGGCTTGGAAAAATCTCAAGGGGACCTCTATTTTTTGGGAAAGTCCTGGCAGGGGCCTCAGGGCTTCACACCGACCCATGAAAGAGATTTGGGTTTTGTTTTTCAGGATGGAAATCTTTTTCCTCATCTATCTGTCGACGGAAATTTGCGTCTGGGATTAGAGCGAGCTTCCCATCCTCGCTTTGAGCGGGATCATGTGATGGAGGTTTTTGGATTGCACAAACTTCGCGATCGAGACACCCAGTCTCTTTCCGGAGGTGAAAAGCAGAGAGTGGCGATGGCTCGGGCTTTGTTGTCGTCACCGAAGTTGTTGTTGATGGATGAGCCTCTAAGTGCCTTGGATATGCAAAGCAAAAGTGAACTCATGCCATTTTTAGAAAAGATGAAGTCAGAGTTTGCGGTGCCCACCATCTATGTGACTCATTCTATTTTAGAGGCTTCACGAGTGGGTGACTATCTTCTCTTGATGGAGAGTGGTCGTTGTAAAGAGTTTGGCGCGATGGAAAAAGTTTTTGCGAATGATTTTGTTTTACGTGAAGGTTTTTCCAGCTTGCTGGATTTGCAAAGAAGATTCGGCGTGAACCTGTAGGGAGATGGTTGTGGACATTGTCAAAAAGATCAAATCCTTAGAGAGTTTTCACTGTGTGTCGGACGCGACGATTCAAGTGCTGGCCGCGCGGTGCCGATATATCGATGTCGCCAAAGGCTGTTTCCTTTTTCAAAGTAGCCAAAGAGCAGAAAATGTTTATTTCGTTCTTTATGGTTCTTTTAAATTGCAAGATGGTGAAACCTCCAAAGATGTCGTGATTTATGATTTCGCGGGACGTGGCGAGTTTTTTGGAATGATTCATTCCATTTTGCGGGTGCCTACCTATCCCTTTTCGGCGGTGGCGAATGAAGATAGTGCCGTTCTTGAAGTGCCTTTGTCGGACTTCAATGATTTGCTGACCAGATATCCCGATTTTTCAGAGTTGTTGCAAAAGCACATTGCTCAACGTTTTAGTGAGATCGTGCATGACCGTAAGGTTTCGCGTTTTTTGGTCTCGCAAAAACTGGCCGACTTTTTATTGCGTACTTTGAAAAGACCTTCACTTTCTTGTGGGGGGCGCATCACCATTCCTCTGACTCGAGTGGATTTGGCAAAAAAAATTGTCACCAAGGAAGAGACCGTGATTCGCCTGCTCACGGCGTGGACTCGAGAGGGGTGGATCACCACCTGTCACAAACATATTGAGGTGCTGGAACCCGCCGCACTGGAAAAAATCATTTCAGATGTGGTCCCCAAAGAGGCTTTGGATGAGGTCGTCCTTTCCCGGGGGCAAAACCGTCTACGCTGATATATATCAGGAAATTTTTGTTATCCCCCAGGGGGATGGGTGTATTGGCTCCCATGCTTATCTCCTTGTTATCAGTTAGTTTTCATATAAATCAAGGACTTAGGTCGAGTTTAATACATGATTTCGCTCATGTTTTGGTTCCCATATTCTGTTTAGCTCAAGTCCATGGATTTAAAAGATTTAGCAAATCGTTGGCAAAAAGCACGCCTCAGTGCCTTGGAACAAGTACGGCAAGACGTTGTTCAGTCTTTGCCCTTGGTCTTGCAAGAGGAACATCTTCTAGAGCAAGTCCCCTCAGAAAAACAGGAGGAGGTTCTTCGTTCGGTTTTTCTAAACAGCCGTAAGCTCGCGCAAAGCTTTTCTCGTCATCACGGTATGGCTTTTGAAATTCATGACTTTCAGGCGCTCGTTCAGCAATCCGAAATCCCTTGTTATCAAGGTACGTGGGAGTCCCGTAATAATGCCCTCGTGTTAACTCGGGGGGCGTGTACTTATGCCTCTGGCGCTAAAGATTTCGCCTGTACTTATTGGCGAGAAGCTTTAGATGGACTTGTGATGGGACTCGGCGAGGAAGAGCGCAGTGCCCGACACGGTTGCGCCCGAATTGATGGCGGCGCCTGTGTCGACGTGCTTTTTACAGAAACCAATCCGGCCCCGGGAAAATCGAAACACTTTGGGGTCATCCCTGCGATGTTGGTGGAAGATCTTAATGAAATCAAAGATCAGTTTCTTACCAACATGAAGACCGAAGTGGAGTTTGTGGGCTACAGCGCCGGCACACTCTATTTTCATTATCCTAAGGGCACGTCATGTGGCAGTGGCGCCATCTATACGTCAGCTCTTTTAAGTAAAATTCAAACAAAACATCCCTATATCAAATTACAAGATATTTCACCTCGAGCCGTTCTAGGAGTGGAATCGTGAAAGGAAAATTGGAGGATCAACAATGAGCGAAGAGAATAAGGGTAAGTTAAGTCGACGTTCCTTTGTTAAGGCGTTGGCGGCATCAGGAGGA
>JAHRXB010000076.1 GCA_019104905.1 Bdellovibrio sp. | reverse complement strand
CGGCACATTGATTTGGCTCGCTTCTATACATGGGCTGATTAAGTCGAATTCCTTCACGCAGTACTCGCTTCTTTTTGCAAACTTAGGAGAAATGTTGGTTCTATCTCTGGGATTGGCCTACAAAATTAAAATTCTCGATGAGGAAAAAAGAAGAGCCATCTTAGCGGCCGAAGATAAAGAACGTTATCACCGTCTGGTGCGAGTCCTCTCTCATGACGTCGCCAATACGGTCTCAGGATTGATGTACCACACGGAAATGCTTGAAGAGCTTTGTCAGGATGACTCCCTAAAGAATCACGTTCATCGCATAACTATATCCACCGGACAACTTGACCAAATTCTTCGTGCCGTTCGTCAAGAAGAAGTCTTTCACTCCTTCAAGTCTCACTCAGATCTACAGCTTGTGGACGTCGGAGCTGCCTGCAACGAGGCAGTCAGTCATTATGCGTGGGAACTTGAAAAGAAAAATATTTCCATCCGTATCGAAGTTCCTCCCGAAAAATTCGTTCGAGCAGATCGATCTGCTTTGATCAATCAAGTCCTTGCCAACCTTCTTTCCAACTCGATCAAATTCACAGAATCGGGACACAATATCTGGATCTCCTACTTTGAACAACCCGACGAAGTCGGAATCGCCGTGAAAGATGACGGTATCGGAATTCCTCCCAACGAAGTCGGCCTCATCTTCAAGGGGAAAAAGCTCTTCTCGAACAAGGGAACTCAAAATGAACAAGGCACGGGCCTTGGCACATCACTTGTCGGCGAGTACATGAAGTTATTTGGCGGGCGCATTGAGGTCCAATCCATTCACCGCAGTCAAGATGTCGAATCCGGCACGACCGTTCGCTTGTTCTTTCCACGATCACTCAAACAGTAAGTTCTGGCCCTTTACGAGGCAACTCTTGTCCCGGAATGACAAGACCTTGGATCAAGTCTTTGATTTCATTTTCCGCCAAAGTTTCCTTTTCAAGAAGAAGTTCAGCCCCTTTTTCCAACAAAGACCGATTGGCTTCAAGAATTCTTTTTGTCGTGAGAGTCGCTTCTTCAATCATCTTTTTTATTTCCGTGTCAATAATGCGAGAGCTCTCTTCACTGTATTCTCGATGTGGATAGCTGGGATAAGCACCCTCAAGAAAAGGACTCTGTTGCTGCTCAAAGACTCTATTTCCCAGAGCAGAACTCATTCCATACCTTGTGACCAGCGCCTCTGCGATATTACTGACTTTCACCAGATCATCGGCAGCTCCTGTTGAAATCTCTCCAAAGACAAGGCTTTCCGCCACTCGTCCTCCTAAAAGCACCGACATCTTATTCAGCAACTCCTGCTTGGTCATCAGATAACGATCCTCTAAAGGACGTTGAATGGTGTACCCCAAAGAACCAATGCCTCGTGGAATAATCGAGATCTTTTGGACCTTATCAACACCCGGCAGAGCACACCCCACCAACGCATGACCCATTTCATGATAGGCCACAGTCTTCTTTTCTTTCGGATTTAAAATGCGATTTTTCTTTTCAAGTCCAGCAACGATTCTTTCGATAGCGACCAAAAAATCATCTTCTTCAACAATCGCCGACTTTCTTCGGGTCGCTGCCAAAGCCGACTCATTAACCAGATTTGCTAAATCTGCGCCAGTAAATCCCGGCGTCAAAGCCGCGATGTGTTCGATATTTACATTTTCATGAAGCTTAATTTTCTTAAGATGCACTTTCAGGATCGCTTCTCGCCCGATCTTGTCAGGTCGATCCACCAACACCTGCCGGTCAAAACGCCCGGCCCTTAAGAGGGCGGGGTCCAACACCTCGGGACGATTGGTTGCGGCTAAAAGAATCACTCCTGATTTTGTATCAAAACCATCAAGCTCGGCCAAAAGTTGATTCAGGGTTTGCTCTTTTTCATCATGCCCCCCTGAAATCATTCCCGGCGCGCGCATCTTTCCTAAAGCATCCAGCTCATCGATAAAGATAATACAAGGGGCCTGCTTTCGTGCTTGTTCAAATAGATCTCGAACACGTGCCGCCCCCACACCCACAAAGAGTTCAACAAACTCGGATCCACTGATCGAAAAAAAAGAAACCTTGGCTTCTCCAGCCACGGCTTTGGCTAAAAGAGTTTTCCCCGTTCCTGGAGGACCTATCAGCAAGATCCCCTTCGGCATTCGCGCACCAAGACGACTGTACTCTTCCGGGTTTTTCAGAAACTCAACGACCTCTTTGAGCTCTTCTTTTGCCTCATCGACCCCCGCGACATCTTCAAACGTCGTTTTTACGTCCGTTTCAGCATAAAGTTTGGCGCGACTTTTCCCCACAGACATCAGCCCCCCCACGCCGCCTTTGTCGTACATTTTGCGCGCAAAATAGATCCAAATTCCCACAAAAATCAGCGCTGGCAAAACCCAAGACAAAAGATCCCGAAAGATTGTGCTTTCAACTTGTCGAGTATAGCTGACTCCCGAGCCCTCTAAGTCTTTAACCAGGTCAGGCTCTAATCGGGCCGTGATAAACTGTTTCTTCTTATCACTGCGCTCTTCCTTAAAGTCGCCCCGGATGTATTTGTCCGTGACGACCAGATGATCCACAGATTTTGTTTTAAGAAGAGTTTGAAATTCACTGTAGGGAATGTTCGCAACCTGGGTTGCTTGAATCCAAAGGTTTTGAAACCAAAATGTCGCCAGTAAAATAGCGGCTACCAGAATAAAATCGTTGATTCTGCCTTTAAACACAAAGACCCCGCTTCCACTTTAGTCAGCATATGCCGCGCGGTCTTTCGTCTCAAACTGTAACTTTGCACTGCCCGCAAGGGACTACTTAAGGGCTTCCCGAATATATGCCGAAGCCGCATCCATAAGCCATACCACAATGGCAATAACCACTATGATACATCCGACCTCTCTCCACATCGCCTGGCCTTGATATTGAATAAGCATCGTACCAATGCCTCCCCCGCCAACCAAACCGATGATCGTGGCCATACGAACATTAATATCCCAGCGATAGACTGTGAATGAAATGTAAGGAAGAACAATCTGAGGGACAACCGCAAACCAGATCGTTTGAAGCTTCGTGGCTCCGGTTGCCTGAATCCCTTCAATCGGGCCTTCACTGACGGTCTCGACCATTTCTGAGTACTGTTTTGCTAGCGACGCCACGGAATGAATCATCAAGGCCAGCATTCCCGCAAAGGGACCAATCCCCACCCATACTGAAAATATAATCGCCCAGATTAACGCTTCCACAGAGCGAGTGACATTCAGCACAGTTCGCAAAAGCGTGTACACGATAAAAGACACTGGCCCCTTCATAATATTCTTGGCACAGAGAAAACTAAGAACAAAGGCCAAAGGAATTGCTAAAGCCGTCGCCAGAAAAGCCATAAAAATCGTTTCAATGATATTGTTCACGGCGGCGGGCAATACTTCCCAATTTGGATTGAAAATTCCTTTAAAAAGTCGCATCGCCCCCTGGAAACCATCAATATCCGTGAGTTCCCAAATAGAAAAATTCGTCTTCACAATCGCCACCGCGAAAGTCACCCCGAGGGCCACCGCCATTTGCCAACCCCATACCGTTTTGTACCAAGGAACGGCGGTTTCAAGTTTGTTCAAGTGACGAGGCGTAAAAAGAACATCCCCCGCCGTCTTAATGCCCCAGGCTGCGAACAGAGAACTTACTAAAGCCCCTAAAACACAGCCTCCTAAAAACACCAAAGAATTTCGTCCAAGCATCAGCATGGCTTCTTCATCGGGTTTCGTAATGACCACCAAAGCCACCACAAACAACAAAGAAAAGACAACGGCGTCAAAGGTCACTCGTTTAAAATTAAAAGACGTCATGGAAACTCCTAGCTGATGTGAACTTCTTTAGCACCTTGACCGTAGATGCGCTGAAACCATTCGTCGGTGATATCCTGAGGAGTTCCTTCATAGACAACCTCCCCCGCTTTTAAGGCAATCACGCGTGTGGCGTACTGACGGACTAAAGAGAGGAAATGAAGATTCGCTATGATCGTAATACCCAGCTCTTCGTTCACTTTTTTTAAATAATCCATCACTGTGTGGCATGTCGCCGGATCCAAAGAGGCGACAGGTTCATCTGCCAGCAGAAGGCGGGGATTTTGCATCAAAGCCCGAGCAATGGCGACACGCTGTTGCTGCCCCCCGGAGAGCTGATCGGCTCGAATAAACGCCTTATCAGCAATACCCACCAGCTCCAAATATTGTAGAGCCTTCTTTTTATCTTCCTCAGAAAAAAGCCCGAAGATAGAACGCAAAGAGGTTAATCGCCCCAAACTTCCCATTAAAACATTAGACAAAACCGTGTGTCGCGGAATCAAGTTGAAATGTTGAAATATCATTCCAATATTGCAGCGAATGCGTCGGATGTGTTCACCCTGAAGAGGAGCAATGTCTTGGCCCTCGAAAATAATTTCTCCGGCCGTGGGATCATGAAGGCGATTGATACAACGTAAAAGAGTCGACTTCCCAGAGCCCGAAAGCCCAATGACAACAAGAAACTCCCCTTTCCGCACGGTGAAGTTCACGTCCTTTAACGCCCGCACTCCGTTGGGATAAGTTTTATCAAGTCCACGCACCTCTAAAATATTCTCCACCTTGAGTTCCTTTTTACTTATTCAACTTTCGTGCTTCCTGAAGCATCTCACGCACGACGGCATAATCAGCGTCAGTCACTGTTTTAAAATCCGTGGCTCCGTAGATGGAATCCAAGGCCTTCTTTCCTTCAGGCGTTGCAACAAAACTCACAAACGCTGCGATAATTTTGGTTTTCATTTCTTCTGAAATCTCTTTTCTAAAAACAATCGGATCATTGGGAATGGGTTCCGTCAAAGCGACAATCTTAATCTTCTCTTCAACATCTGGGTATTGATGAAGGACCAAACGGCGGGCATCGTCCATTTTCCCATTGACCGGCGGCGTATAAAACGTCGCCCCCGCATCCACTTGCCCCTGATAGATCATCGAAATCACCGAATCATGTTTCATCGCAAACACGGTTTTAAAGGGCTTAATGCCTCGGTCACGCAAAGCTTTCAAAGGCAAAAGGTACCCAGAGGTTGAGGCCGGATCAACGAAGGCCACGCGTTTTCCATGAAGATCTTCAATCGTCTTGATGTTGCTATCGGCTTTTGCCAGGATTTGCGATTGATAGTTCGGAGATCCATGTCGCACAACGGTTAGGCGCGCTTCCGCACCATAACGTTCATGGGCCAAAATATAGCCGAACGTATTTAAGGCTGACACATCCGCGCGCTTGGTCCCAAAGGCCTCCACCACCGTGATGTAAGACTGAGGGATCGTCACCGAGAATTTGTACGGCGTGTGCTCCTCCAGATATTTCTTTAGAATCTTCGAATTGTCAGAAAGGACCTTGGCTTCCACGGACGGCACAAAATGAAGTTTGATAGGATTCCCTTCGGAGCCCAAAGGCTCCTTTCTTGTGGTGCATGACAACGAGCCAAGCAGAATAACACCAACCAGAAATCCGACGAGACGACTCATAAAACCTCTTCCGTTCAAACTACCTCAACGATAGATATATTCAACGCAAAACATTACGCCAATACAATTAATTTCAAGTTTTCGTTAAGAGGTGGTCTTATCCCCATCGTAAAGGACCTTCCATCTGGCCCGCCACAAATTGATGAATCAAGGGATCCTTGGAAGCCTCAGTTTCCTGGGGACTCCCTGCCAAAATGACTTGCTGATTGGCGACCAGAGCGATGCGATCTGCCATCTTGTAAGCACATATCAAACTGTGCGTCACCATGATGACGGTGGAATGATAGTTCTTTTTTAGTTGTGTAATAAGATCCAACATAATGTCAGTATTGATGGGATCCAGTCCGGCCGTGGGGTCGTCGTAAAAAATAATCTCTGGATTCAAGGCTAGAGAACGCGCAATTCCCAAACGCTGTTTCATGCCCCCGGAAAGTTCGTGAGGGAAAAGATTTTGTGCGTCTTCCAATCCAACATCTTTTAAGCAAGACAGTACTTTTGCCTGAATCTGCTCTTCTGAAAAATGCGTGTGCTCGCGAAGGGGAAATGCCACATTCTCAAAAGACGTCAAAGAATCGAAGAGGGCACTTTTTTGAAATTGAACTCCAATTTTTCTGGCCAATCTTCTTTTTCCTTCAGATTGCAGATTTTGCCAATCCTCCCCCTCACAAAAAACATGTCCTTCAGCAGGCTTAAACAACCCCGCCATGGTCTTTAACAAAACAGTTTTGCCACCGCCACTTGGACCGATGATGACAAAGGTTTCGCCGTGGGGAATCTCGAAATTGACATCTTTGAGAATCACTTCCCCACCCAAGACAACCGTGACATGATCAAGCTTCAATGCCGGATGTTCCATAGGGTTCAGCTTACTAACAAAACAAAGAAAGAGAAGCCTCTCCTATGCAAAACTGTCAGGGAACTTTTAATTATATCTTTTCATCCCTCACACGAGAACGTTTAACTCGCTATCATCTCTTAGCCCATCCGCAATATGAAAAAGAAATTGCCGGGATTAGACTGACACATATTTGGCTAACCACAAAGGCACAACCGTTTTGTGTCGAATATCGAGAGATCATTGACGAAGACTTAAGTGAAAGTTTTCGAGACAAGTCTTTAGCCGTCCTGTGCCCTGGCTTTCTAGAACCAGAACATCTTCCTTCAAAGGCGATACCGTCTTTGGTTTCTCCTTATCGACTTAAGGCCATGCTGATACAGGAGGACCCGGGCATGAAAGAACGACTTAAAAACGTTCTCTTTCCTTGCGAGATTATTTGGGCGAATCCCGAAAAAGAAAATTTAGAGCATCAATTATCTTACAAAAAGATATTTCCGTTTTGGGCACTCATTCTGGAGTGTGAGACGTTAGAGCAAGTTCCCCACAAGGAGGAACTTGTCTATCTTGAGAGTTGGCACCAGCATAAAGCTCTGTGGCTTCAGCAGGAAACCATTTCTTGGGATCTATTATTTATTGAGGCACAATCACCGCGCGACCGTTGATCTTCCCTTCTTCCAGTTTCTTATAAACTGAGGGCGTTTCCTCTAACTTAAAGTGAGTGACCTCGGCATGAATACGACCCGCTTGGGCCAACGCCAAAACTTCCAGAAGTTCAGCGCGAGACCCCCAATAAGGAGTGCTGACCATGCAACCAAACGGAAGTGAGAACCCATCCATCACCAACTTCCCACCACCTAAGCCTACAATCGTAAACTGACTGTTCATGCCAACGATCTTGCTTCCCAGTGTGACGGTCGGCTGAACGCCCACGCAGTCTAAGACCAGAGCGGCTTTGCGAGGGCCAATAAATTTATTGATCTTTTCTGCGGCCTCGTCTGCATTTTTAGTGTTGACGATGAGATCCGCGCCCAATTTTTTCGCCATCTCTAGACGACTGTCATCAACGTCTCCAGCGACAATTCGACATCCTGAAAGGCAACGTAGCAACTGTACAGCCATATGCCCCAGACCGCCCACACCCAAAACAACCGCCGTCGACTCGGGCGTCAAAAGAGGTAAAGCTCGCTTGATCGCATGATACGGAGTCAACGCCGCATCACTTAACGGAGCTGCATCCTGAGGTTTTAAACTTCCCAATGGCACTAAAAGTCTTTCCGAGGGCACCAACATATATTCAGCCATGCCTCCGTCAGAGCCCAGTCCTCCACCATAGGATTGACCCGGCTTCCAGTTCTCACAGTAGTTTTCAAACGATTGCATGCACGCATGGCAGTGCCCGCATCCCCAAGGCCCGTAAATGGCGACAGCGTCTCCTTCTTTCCAACTCTTCACGCCGCTCCCGACAGCGGCCACCCATCCTGCATTTTCATGTCCCAAGGTGAATGGATGATCAATACCGATTCCCTGATGAAGCACATGAAGATCCGAGTGACAAACCCCCGCGCCTCCGATTTTTACAAGCACCTCACCCGCTTTCGGTTGCGGCACAGGAAGTTCTACAAGTTGCGCTGCTTTTCCAACTCCAGTAAATCGCACGGCTTTCATCAAATACCTCGCTTTTTTTGAAAGAGATTAAGAAGATTCACGTCTCAGCTCAAGAGACCCTGTCGGAATGCACGGCCGTTTTGTCGTGCAAATTTTGGTTTATTCACGGGCTTCCGTAGGGAATTTTCCGAGAACGCATCAAATCCCACCAAGCACTTGGTCTGAAATTTTATGTTACTGTAACGTTTTTTTAATGTCTGCATTTTTCCTCAGATAGCCTTTGTTAACGCACACACAACAGAGCGGAGGAATAATGGTAAAAAACAGGTACCGAAAAAACTTCTTCTCACGTTTCAGCACAGCGCTTCTTAGTCTTTCTCTTTTAACTCTCGGGGCTTGCGGAGATCCCTCTCAACAAGAACTCACACTCCCCGACGACACCACCCAAGAACAGATTGTCGAGACACCACCGTATGACACAGAAAAAATAGCGTCTGAAACTCCGGTTGTTGTCGAAAGTACTGAACGGGACGTGATTTTAAAAAATTATGACCACATCGATCCTGAGCATGTGGTCCCTTACAAGGCGCTTGAAGAAGCTCTGGTTTACTTTCATCAGAATAAGGCGAAGTTTTCAAACTCGGAGTACATCTCCATCATCAATTTCGCGCAAAGCTCTAAAGAGAAACGTTTTTACATTATCAATATGAAAACGGGAAAAGTGTGGGCCCTCCGCACTGCTCACGGCAAGGGCTCTGATGCAAATCATGATGGCTATGCGGAAAAGTTCAGTAACGTCTCAGGCTCCAATGCCAGCTCCCTCGGAGTCTATCGAACTGCCGAAACTTATTACGGCAAGCATGGGCTCTCGTTAAAACTGGATGGTCTTTCCTCCACCAACTCCAATGCGCGAAGTCGGGCGATCGTCATTCATGGTGCTTCCTACGTTCAAGAATCCAACGTCATACAGGGACGCAGTTGGGGATGCCCGGCCGTCTCGATGAACAATCGAGATTCCGTGATACAGCTTCTCAAAGGAGGAAGTTTGATTTTCGCCGTGGTCGACAAAGGCGGCACCGAACGTCCCGTCTCGAATCCGGGGACTCCTGCAGAATCCAACGATCCTAAAGCACCCAACGATTCCTACTCCATGCACGCTCTTTCTTGGGAGTCCTCTGCGCGTCCCGAGCGTAAAGCGTGGTCTCAGTATCTCATGAAATTGGTGATGGAGGATTGGAGTGGCCTTCTCAAAGGTGCTGATGATATCAATCAGTTCTGTCCTCGCTATTACACCTTGAGCAGTCAAGATCGCGCCAATGTGTGGGCTCAACTTTTTGTTGCGATGGCCAAATATGAAAGCGCTTACAATCCCCTGTCACGGATGCAGGAAACCACCATGGGCACGGATCCTATCACCAAAAAACCGGTCTATTCCGAAGGTCTTTTGCAACTTTCATATCAAGACATTCAAGGCTGGAAGTTTTGCAAGTTCGATTGGGCTAAAGATAAAAACTTAAGCCCCACAGATCCTAAGAAGACCATCCTAGATCCCTATATCAATTTGCATTGTGGTGTCGGCATCATGGCTCGTCAGGTCGCAAACAAAGGAAAAATTATGTTGGGTTCTGGTGCGTACTGGGCTGTTATCAAAACCAATAGCAAGTATCAAAAGATCAGCAGCATCACTTCCATGGTGAAAGCCCTTCCGATCTGTCAGTAAATCCACAGTCCCTCATCTGGCCGGGCTCTTCCCTCTGGGAGTCCGGTCAGAAACTTTTTTTTGAACGAATCCATAGACGAATCGGCGCCAACTCTTTTTCGGTAATACCGACAAAATGAGCCTGAATCTTGTAAAAGACCTCAGCCCCGGGAACCTCTTCACAAGAATCTATACGCAAAGGAATTTTCGGTATTCC
>JAHRXB010000057.1 GCA_019104905.1 Bdellovibrio sp. | reverse complement strand
CATATTCCGGCACCGGCAAAGGCGGCAACGGAGCCCCAGGCTTCGCTTACGTCGAATGGTAATCGCATTGAGCAATGACTTAGTTTTTGTTTTCGGGGAATGAGTTTTTGGTTCTAACGAGGGGGAATGAGTATGTTGGAGAACAAGGGTCTTCTATTAAGCCTATTGTTGGTGGCGTTGCTGGGCAGTGGTTACGCCATTGTAAAATCAAATGAAGAAAAAGAAGGCGTTGAAGCTAAACAAGAACTGACGCCATTAGAAATGTTCTGCGCCAACTTTCCCAACAGCGCCAAGTGCGACAAGCTAAAAGCCGAAGACAAAAAGGCTGAAGAAGAAAAACTTGCCGAAGAAAAAAAGAAAAAAGAAATTGAAGAAAATCTAAAAAACGTCAAACAAGAAATCGCGGATATCAAGACCAAGCAGACCGCCTTGGATAAAGCCATTGCAGAAAACGCAGTGGAAAATCGCAAGTGCTTTCGGTCTAACGATGTAAGAAAAGCCATTCAAAAACGTCAAAGAGATTTGGCCCAGGCACAACGACAAGAAAAGCTCTTGAAAGCTCGTTCTAAGGCTCAGGCCCAAAGCAATCTCAGCAGCGAAACTCCCAAAGAAGAGTCTTATGACGGTCTTCAAAAACAACTCTCTGACGAAAAGGCCGCTTACTTTGCTCTTGTCGGACCAATGTCGAAGGACGCTTCCTGTGAAAAACTTCTGACCAGTCTGGGTGAAGGAAAGGCAGATCAGTCTCAAGAGGTGAAAACTCAAGAGCAAACCAAAGGTGTTCATTAAACTCGGCGTGCGACGAGCTCGTACGCAGTTGTTTTCAATAGACATATCTAAAAGAAGGTAAACAACATAAAATTCACTGGAAACCCAAGGAAGGGCTTTCGAGGGGAATCCAGTCTGTATGCGAAAAAGATCGGGGTGGCTTAATTCAGCGGGCGTTTCTATTGCGGAACTGCTCATCGGAATCGGAATCAGCAGTGTGGCTATATTGGTCAGCGCTGATACGCTGCTATTGATTAAACGCCAAGAAAAATCTTTTTCAGCCAAAGCCGCCGTGCTCAGTCACCAGTTGGATCTTCAACATCAAATTCGCAGCCAAAAATTTGTTAGAACAAAAATTTTAGGAACCAGCCAGATTCTGCAAAAGTGTTTGGACGGCGAGTACTTCGGAAAAAAGAAAGACTATTGCAGTGGGTTCGAAGCCCCTCAGTCGGTTCAGCTTAAGGACGATAAAAGCCTTAGCTGCTTTCGGATTAACGGAGAAAGCTGTGATTGCACCTCTAAGAAATGCGATTATCGTGTTGATGTGACGTACTCGCTTAAGTGCTCTGAGGAAAAATTGAATTATTGTCCGACGATCTACATCCAGGGTAAGATTGTTCCTCTTCAAAATGACTCAGGTATCAACCCTAAGTATTTCTCTAGCTTATATAATCAAACCAGCAACAGTGTAAAAATGAAGCCGCTCAGTAACTGTATTACGACTTCAAATCAGTACAGTGGTATTGACTTCGATAAATCCGCGACGGTGTGTAAGTCTTTAGGGTCCTACGTTTTGGGCTGTGATCAAAGCAAAAGCGCTTTGATCACGATGGGCGTGGGACTTGAAAGTGACATGTGTTTTCAAACCGCGAAAGAAACCTGTGTTGGCGGCTTTACAGAATTGGGGCTAGGGGAGGGGCAAAAGAAATGTTTACCTCTCAAATAAACAACAAGAAGGGTTTTGCTATCGTTGAGGGTCTTGCGGCGACCTTTATCATCGCCATCTCGTTGACTTCATTTGTGACGTATTTAGCGACCTCTTCGTTCGGGGCATTGAAGGACGCGCGGGTGAAAGCGCAAATGTTAGATCTTGAGATCCGTATGGTCGCGGGCCTTGCTGATGAAAGTAATTTTTCGAAATCGGCGGTCTCCCAAATGCAAGCCGGCGTGGTGCCGGTGGGATTTGTTATTAAGTCCGAGGGAGTGACCATTGCCGAAAATGGACAGGCGTCTTTCTTTGATGTCGATGGCAACCGATGCCCCGCTTATGATGCCAGCAAATGTTTTATTAAAACAGAGTTAGAGATTAAATGTTCAGGCTCTTGCGTGGCGGCCTATCGGGTGTCGGCCCTTCATCAGGATAAGGAAATGGAATTAAAGCCCTTGGGAGCCAGTGTTGAAAAGAACGATGCCCAATATAAAGGTTTTGCGCTGAAGGATTTCTACACAGCAGTTCCTTTGCATCTGATGACGAAAGAAGCCAAAACCGAGTGCGTAGGCAATGAACTTATGATGAACGGTTTTGACTTGGAAGCCCGGGAGATTTTCTGTCTTCGTTTATCGACGGAGCTAAAGTGTAAACCTCACCAGATCGCCAAACGAGTTCGATACATCGGCAACAATAGTGATGGAGGAGGAAGCATTGGTCTGGAGTGCGAGGATCTCCAGACGATCTCTTGTCCAGATAACTATGTTTTAAATTCTGTGGATCCGTCGTCGTTGGACCCTGGGCAGGCTAAAGCGGGTACTTGTGTCTATATCGCGAAGTCCTCCATGCCTTGGAAAAACAAAGTTATCGGCACCGGAAAAGTGTCA
>JAHRXB010000056.1 GCA_019104905.1 Bdellovibrio sp. | reverse complement strand
TAAGGATTTTGTTTTTGTGGCTTCCAAGAGTTTTCATCGCGGAGTTGTGGGGCTTATTGCCACCAAATTGACTCAAGTCTATAACAAGCCTGCTTTTGTGGGATCTTTAGGTGACGATGGCATGATTGTGGGAAGTGCTCGTTTGCCTCAAGGGCAAGAGGCCTGTCTGGTTCAAGCCATGTCGGGCGCACAAGGGGTTTTGAGTCGATTCGGTGGACACTCGGCCGCAGCCGGTTTTGAGATCGCAGAGTCGCGAACGGGTATTTTTATTGAAAAGCTCGCGACCCATTTTGCTGATCTTCGTGAAAAACCTAAACCTCTTGAGATCTTTTATGATGTCGAAGCCACGCTTTCGGAGGTGGGGGCTGGACTTATGAAGTGGTATGATTTCGTGGGTCCTTTTGGAACAGGTTTTTCAATTCCTTTGATTCATTTTTCAGGAGTTCAGGTTCTTTCTAAGCGAGAGCTTAAGGGCGGTCATCTTCGTCTTAAGATTGTTGATAGCGAAGGGCAGTGTTCTTCAGAGGCGTTATTATTTACGCCGACACCTCGTCAGCTTCAGACTTTGGAAAATGTTCCGGGTTATTACCATATTTTAGGTGAACTTCAGTGGAACTATTTTGCGGGACAAAAAACCGTTCAGATACTTATTCGTGATCTAAAGGCAGCAACATGAAGTCAAAAAAGAAGGTCGTGGTTCTGTTGTCGGCGGGTTTGGACTCGACGATCAATGCGTTTGAAGCCCTTAAACATCATCATGAAATTGTGTTGGCGTTAACGTTCAACTATGGACAAAGAGCCGCCACCAAAGAGATTGAGTCCGCTGGCAAGATTGCGGCCTATTTAAAAATTCCTCACAAGGTGGTCGAACTTCCCTGGTTTAAGGACTTTAATAAGTCTTCGTTGCTTGTGGAAGATCAAAAGGTTCCGACAGGGAGTCAGGTGAAAATTGACGATCTGCAAACTTCTGCAGAGACAGCCAGGTCCGTATGGGTGCCGAATCGCAACGGGATTTTTTTGAATATTGCCGCAGCCTATGCCGAGGCGCTAGGGGCGGACGCGGTGATACCCGGCTTTAACGCGGAAGAGGCGGCGACCTTTCCTGACAACTCGAAGGAATTCTTGGATCAAGCCACCAAGGCGTTATGGTATTCGACCTCCAATCATGTGACGGTGGGTTGTTATACGGCTCATCTGGCTAAGAAAGACATTGTTCGTTTGGGACAAGGTTTGAAGGTTCCTTGGGAACTGATCTGGCCTTGTTATTTTTCAGGCGATCAGTGGTGTGGGCAGTGTGAATCATGTTTGAGATCGAAAAGAGCTTTCCAGTCGGCGGGAATCGATGTGAAATCTCTTTTTAAGGAGTAGATATGCAGACTCAATTTATTGAAAAAAACTTCCCCTACGACGGCACGCAGTTGCGATCGTTATTTGCATATTTAAACCACGGCATTTTAGGTCCTTCGGTGGTCGCTTGGCAGGGGGCGTGTTCGATACCTTTTGAGCATATGGTGGATGGAGAAGACCTCTTGGCCAAGGCCGTGATTCAAGGGGATGAGATGCTTCATTTTATCATCGAGATCTTTGATCGAGACCTTTTTTCTGGGGTGTCCTTGCAGCGTTTGTTTGCATCGATCTGTCGTGATTATCTGCAGACGCAAGCTGCCTCTGTTTTGGTGGGCAAAAGTTTGCGCCGTGATGGCGATGATATTTATTTGGACGATAGAAAATTAAGTATCAGTATTGCCACGAAGTCTCCGGTTTCAGTTCTTGTGCACTTCGCAATGAATGTCACGAACAAAGGGACTCCGGTAGAGACTTTAAGTCTGGGGGATTTGCAATTAGATCCTCGTCGTGTGGCTGAAGATCTCATGACTCATTTTAGAAAAGAATATATTTCTATGGTCACAGCGACGCACAAAGTGCGCCCTGTTTCTTAAAATCAGTTTTTAAACTTCTTTAA
Source organism: Bdellovibrio sp. (assembly GCA_019104905.1). Lineage (GTDB taxonomy): Bacteria > Bdellovibrionota > Bdellovibrionia > Bdellovibrionales > Bdellovibrionaceae > Bdellovibrio. Next base: position 1,987 of record JAHRXB010000056.1, on the reverse strand, counting down.
ATTTTCCAAAGATTGAAAATAGTAGACCTTGCCGTTGGCGTCAGCCCCAATGACGGCGAGGGCTTTATCGACCTTCTTTCCAGATACAGGATCAATGGCTTCGCGGGATTTGGGGTCGTTATTGAGAGTGTGTTGGCAGTTCTCGCAACATCCATAATAGGTCTTAGTCCCAATTTTTACGGGGATCTGTGGACTTGGAAATACCATATTGGTGATCATACAAACTTTTTGAATTGGGACTTGGACGACCTGAGATCCTGCGTAAGCAAGAGGTGCAAGCCATGTCATTGCGAAGAAAAGAATGAGAGTGCGGATAAGATTCATACGGTCTCCAAAAATTAGTGGTGGTGGTGATTTGAGTCGTCTTTTTCTGTTTTATTCTCGGTCTTAAATGCTGAAAGTGGGAGCTTGTAAGAGATCTCGTTTCCCGGCGCATTGTCGCGAACCGCTTTCACGACAAGATCCCCTTTCATAGGATACTTCTTTTCAGGCACACAGTGAAAATGGTCAGCATCCATCACGGAGCAGGTAAAGGTTACCTTGTTTTTCTTATTTTTCGCATAGATCTCAATTTTAGAATTCTTGGTGGTGGGATTTTCGAAGTTCATATCCAAAAGATAGACATGGGCACTTTGATCGTCGCCCAAAATAAGCTCTGTATGAAAGGCGCCAGGCATACGGATATGTCCATTGTGAGGTCCGGGTTTTTCTTCACCATGGGCCCAGGCGAGGGAGGGAAGAAGGACCAGAAGGGTTGCTAAAAATCTCATATTTGCTCCTGAGGATCGAGTTCTCTGTCACAGACTAGGAAAGAATGAGCGGGTTTGTGACAAAATAAAATATATTTTTTATTTCTTAAAAGAGGCTTGAAGTAAATACCCCAGGGGGGTATATACTCAGATCGAAACGAGGTAAGTTATGAAAAGCTCCAGTCAACATCCTGACCATAAAGTCCACTTAAAACGATTAAATCGCGTACGGGGGCAATTAGATGGTGTAGAGAAGATGATTGAAGAGCGCCGGTACTGTCCTGATATTGTCTTTCAGATTCGAGCAGCAGCAAAAGCCCTGCAGGCCATGGAAGTGGAAATTATGAAAACTCATATTCATGGATGCGTAAAGACGGCGGTGAAGTCGCGGGACGAAAAAGAGATCGGCAAGAAAATCGACGAGATCATGAATCTTGTAAATAAGTAGGTGAACTATGGAAGAACATGATGAAGTTAAATCCACTGAGCTTCAGCTTATTGGAATGACCTGCGTGAATTGTGCAGGGAAAATTGAAAAATCCTTGAACTCGCTGCCGAACGTTTCAGCGACGGTGAATTTTGCGACCGAAAAAGCTCATGTTCAAGCCTCCCACGGAAGTTTGCATGTTGAAGAGCTTCTTAAGGTCATTCAAAGTTTGGGTTATCAAGCCTTTGAAGTGAATTCCGAGGTGGAGGCTCAAAAAGCTAAAAATGAGGCGGCGGCTGAATATCAAAAGGATTTGCGTCTTTTTATCGTGTCAGCACTTCTGACGGCTCCTTTTCTTGTTGAAATGTTTGTGATGTTCGCAGGTGGGCATCGCGAGTTTATGCCGCGCTGGATGCAACTGATTTTGGCAACTCCGGTGCAGTTCTGGATTGGGTGGAGATTTTATCGAGGAGCTTTTTTCGCTCTCAAATCCAAAAGTGCGAATATGGATGTGTTGGTGGCTCTGGGGACCTCGATGGCTTATCTCTTAAGTGTCGTTGTGACGGTTCTTAATTGGCATCATCAGCATGTGTATTTTGAAGCCAGCACCGCGATTATAACTTTGATTCTTTTGGGTAAGCTCTTGGAGAGCCGGGCAAAAGGAAAAACCTCCGAAGCGGTGGAGGGACTTTTGCGTCTGCAGCCCAAGCAGGCATTTGTTGAACGGGATGGTCAAGGTCAGTATGTTGATATCAAAGATCTCGTTATCGGCGATATCGTCGTCGTGAAAAATGGAGAGTCTATTCCCGTG
>JAHRXB010000043.1 GCA_019104905.1 Bdellovibrio sp. | reverse complement strand
TGGAACTTAAACAATCAGGGCCAAGCCAGTCCCTTGGGGGATGTTGGCAAAGAAGACGCCGACATTCATGTCCTGCCTCTTTGGGAAAAAGGCTTCACTGGAAAATCCACCATCAAAGTAGCGGTGATTGATTCCGGCGTCGATTATACCCACGCCGATCTTAAAGAGAACATCTGGATCAATAAAAATGAAATTCCCAACAATGGTTTAGATGACGATCATAACGGCTTCGTCGACGATTATTATGGTTGGGATTTCGTAAAGAAGGATGCCGATCCTAAAGACGAATTAGGACACGGGACTCACTGTGCTGGAATCATTGGCGCTCGCGGAAATGATGGACAAGGAATTGCTGGCATCAACTGGCAGATTTCTATTATGTCGATTCGGGCCTTTGACGAAAGAGGCCATGGGGAGCTGGCCGATATCGTCGAAGCTCTTTACTATGCTCAGCTCATGGGGGCCCAGGTGGTCAACGCCAGTTGGGGTGGTGATCCCTACTCTCAGATCCTCAATGAGGCCATTTCCGATTTAGAAAAAAGTGGTATTCTTTTTGTGGCAGCCGCTGGCAATGATTCCATGGACAATGATCAGATTCCTTTTTATCCGGCCAACTATGATCTGAAAAATATTATTTCTGTCGCTGCAACAGACAACCAAGACCAACTGGCCAACTTTTCTCACTACGGCGCTAAAACTGTGCATATCGCGGCCCCCGGCGTCGGCGTCTATAGTACGGTTTTAAACAACAATTATGACGCCTACAGTGGAACTTCCATGGCAGCCCCTCACGTAGCAGGGGTTGCGGCTTTGTTGTGGTCGATCTTTCCAGAAGAAAGCTATCTGCAAATTAAAAATCGTCTCTTAAAAGGAGCGGACCCTAGCTATAGTTTAAAAAGAAAAATTCTTTCCCACGGCCGTTTGAATGCTTGGAATTCCTATCTGAATATTCGCTCTCCAGAAGCCGAACCAGATCAAACAAACTGGAAAAAGCAAAACGCCAAGGTCGAAAGCTCGCATCCCTATTTAAGTGCCGACAAGTCAAAATGGGAACTGAATCGACCGGGGGCGGCCTACGTGCGAGTGCATTTTTCAAAAATCGATCTTGAAGAAGGGTTCGACAAAATTCAAATTCAAAAATCTGATGGCACGATCGTCGAAGAAATTTCCTTTAACTCCGAAGATTACACTTCGGAGTCCGTCATGGGCGATAAGATTATTATTCAAATGAAGGCCGATCTGTCTCTTGAGAAATGGGGCTTTCTCATTGATCGGCTGGAGTGGATCGACAAGTAGTCAGTGAACTTCGCCAAGGGACCCTGCGCCGCCTTGGCGAATCTAAGACAAGTCAACGTTTAAGCAGCCATGCGCTGAGCATCTTCCCCGGCAACAATACAGTTCAGAGTTCCCACGCTGCCCAAAAGGGTTTCGGACTGAGCCGAAAGCTCTTTGGCGGCAGTCGCAGCCTCCTCAGAGGATGCGGCATTTTGTTGAGTCACTTGATCTAGTTGATTCATCGCTTGGCCAATTTGCGCAATTCCATGGGACTGCTCTTCGCTGGCTGTCGCAATTTCACCGTTTAAATCCGAAACCTTTTTCACGGCAGAAACAATCTCTGCAAGAACAACACCTCCCTGGCGGGCTTGAGCGTTGCCTCGTTCGATCTTCTCAACACTTCCACTAATTAAAGTCGCAATATTTTTCGCCGACTCGGCACTTCGTTGTGCCAAGTTACGGACCGCTTCAGCCACGACCGCAAAACCTTTACCTTGTTCTCCGGCCCGAGCGGCTTCCACTGCCGCGTTGAGAGCCAAAAGATTCGTTTGGAAAGCGATGTCATCAATGACTGAAGTGATTTCAGCAATTTTTTTAGAATCTGACGAAATACTCTGAATTGATTCAATCAGAGTGCTAATTTCCTTTTCACCTTTCAGAGCCACTTCCCGCGTTGAAGAAGCCAGTGCTGCGGCCTGCTTCGCATTCTCGGAATTGACCTTCACCATGGAGGTCAACTCTTCCATTGTTGCCACCGTTTCCTCCAAGGAAGCGGCCTGTTGGGAGGCCGCTTGAGATAATGAAAAAGACGACGTCGAAATCTGCTCTGCAACTTGAGTCACGTGATTTGCACCCCCCGCTAATTCCTTGGCGACCGCACTGATGGCCTTTGACAAAGAGATGGCAAAAAAGACACCGAAAGCCAATCCACCAAGAAGTCCAACACTAATTACAACCAGCATCGCACTGTTGGTCTGGCTATTTGTAGTTTGAGCTTCTTTAACAAATTGAGCCCCGTTGCTTCTTTGAAAAGCCACCAATTTCGTCATGGCCTCATCATAGTTTCTCGCCGCCTCCATACAATCATAGAAAAAGATCTTCATCATTTTTTCATGATCTTCAGGAGTTCCCGAGCGATAATACTTAAGAACCGTTTCTCCTATGGACTTAAAGGAACTCCAAGTCGCATCGACCTTGTCATGAAGTTCTTTTTCCCCTGGAATAAATTGACCACTTTTATAGATCTTATTGTGCTGCTCATATTCTGCGATGTTGGCTTCAACATCTTTTACAAACGCATCCCCTTGTTCTTTACTCAATCCCGGAAGTCCTAAACTGCGCAAGCTGATGCGCACTCCTCGGAAGTTCAGATACATCTGGTCTGCCGTTTGTATGTTGGGCAAAACACCTTCGGATACTTTTTCATAGCTGGCAGCCAAGTCCCTCATGCCAAAAAAGGAAAATCCTCCCACGACAATCGGAACAAGAGACATAAAAAGACACAGAAACAAAAGTTTCACTTTAAGACTCATTTTTGATCCGAACATAAGAAATCTCCTCTTAACTTTGGGCATTTGACTGAACCAAAAGTGCAATGTCGTCGACCGCGGCGGCAAGCTCCCCTTCAATAAAATAAATTCCCGATGAACTAGAATGCTCTTGTTTCTTTAGTTGTGCCAAACACGGTCCGCCAACTGCGACCGTACGATGAACCTTCTGCAAATCATTCCAATTTTTTAAAACCGTATCCGCCTCCAAAGACGAAATGCAGACGACATCGGGTTTAATCGTGGAAGAGGCATGCTGAAGATCCGCCATGGGAAGATTGACTCCCAGATAGTAAACCTGCCAGCCTCTTAACATCATGAAGGCGGCTAGCAATAACAATCCGCCCTCATGAAGCTCTCCCGGAGGCGTTGCCAAAAGGGCCTTCGGCAGATGTGGATTTATTCTACCAGGCCTAAAGTAATTCAATAGGCGCATGCGTAAAAAACTCCAACAAAAATGCTCTTGTGCCACATTGATCGCCGACCTCTCCCAATCACTCCCAACTTGCATCAGCAACTTTGGGTAGATCAGTTCCAACAAGTCTGTTTCGCTTAGGCGCATACCAATTCTCGACATCTGATCTTCGGCGGACAGGATGTCGTATCTATAAAGCGCCTCTAAAACCATCGACAAACCTTCACTCAAGGTTTGCGAGGGAGTCTTAATATAGCCCACCGCGATCTTTGCATGCTCTTCCGCGGCGGAAACATGTTGAATCGCTTCTCGAGGCTTCATGCCACCTTTGCATAAATTCGCCACCTCACGAATTCGATTCACCTCTTCGATAGCGTAGAGGCGATGGCCCCCTTGCGAGCGCTGCGGTTTGGGAAATCCATATCTCTTTTCCCAATTTCGCAAAGTCGCCTGGGGAAGCCCCGTCAGCTGATTCACTTGATCAATGTCCAGGAGAGAATCTATTATCGACATACTTAGGTACCTTATCGGTTGTTTTGATTAATTCATTAGCCATATGATAATATTTTTTTTAATCAAAATATGTGAAATATAATCACGAGAGAAATTATTCGTCTCAATCTTAGACGAAAGTATGAGGCCGACTCCCGAAAAAAAATGAGGCGTTCGACAGTCTCGTCCTATGCTTTTTAGCGCCACCCCGGCGGCCTTCTTGAAGGAGCCTCTCCCGACACCCTAACCTGATATCAATAACAAGGAGGCCCTTATGTACAGCAAAGCCAAAATCGCAGGCCATCCCATTCACCCGATGCTGGTGGGATTTCCTATCACGTTTTATGTCATGACATTCCTGGGATTTTTAACTTATCAAACAATCAGCTCTGATATTTTTTGGTTCAAACTTGGCTACTTCTGCAACTTTGCCGCTGTGATTACAGCTCTCGTTGCCGCCGTGCCTGGTTTTATAGACTGGGCCTTAGGAATTCCCAATCAAACTCAAGCCAAGCGCCGTGGTCTCACGCACATGGTGCTGAATCTGATCACTCTCGGCCTCTATGCCATCAACGCTTACCTTATCAGCGGAAGCTGGAACACCGGAGATATCGGCCTGGGCACATCTCTTTTTCTATCTGCTGTGGGTTTGATCTTCTTAACAGGTGCTGGCTATTATGGCTGGGAGATGATCGGTCGCTACAAGGTGGGCGTCGACATGACTGCCGAACAAGAACGCCTTGAAGAACGCTACGAGGAAAAACAGCCTCCTCTTTACCACTAAGTCTGCAAACACTCCCTTGCCGAACTTACGACGGCAAGGGAGATCTTAACACGGCTTTAAGTCCTCTTTTATATACGACAAAATAAGGACCGCCAGCACGGCTCCCGATGCTCCGTAAATAAAAGTGTAGAGAGCTCCAAGATGATCCCAAATAAATCCTGCCATGGAGCTGGCAAAGATCGTCGCAACCCCGGTCGCCGTTCCCAAAATCCCAAGTCCTGTCGCCTTTAACGACGGTTCGATTAAGTCCACCGCATATGCTTTTCCGACTCCATCTGTTGCCGCCATATAGATTCCATAAACTCCAAAAAGAACCCAAAAGTGCCATTCCGCCGTCGCATATCCAAAAAGGAGATACACGAAGGCAAAAACAGAAAGCCCCGCCATTAAAACAACTTTGCGCCCGACCTTGTCAGAGAGATGTCCCAGATAAGGGCTCCCCAGTGAATACAACAAATTATAGAAAGCATAAAGGACAACCGTTTTTGTCAAACTCATGCCCGACTGCTGAGCTCTGAGCAGCAAAAAAACATCACTTGAGTTTGTTAAAGAAAATAAAGTCCACGCAAAAATATACGATTTAAATTTAACACCAAATAACTTAAACGACAGGTCGATCTTGGAAGTCGCGATCTGAATGTCTCGCTTCTTTTCTCGAACCGACAAGGCAATCACAACCGCGAATAACCCCGGAATCAATGCCCAGTAGTAGATAGATCTTAGATCTTGAGTGGTCATGTTTAAGAATATCAATGCTAGGATAGGACCGATGGCTGCCCCCAACGTATCCATGCCTCGATGCCAACCAAAAGCCGCCCCTCTGAGGCTGAAAGGAACAGCCTCGGCCAGCAAGGCATCCCGCGGACTCGAGCGGATTCCTTTTCCAAATCGGTCCACCACTCTAGCACTCAACACCTGCCCCCAGGAGCCGGCTGCGCCGATAAGCGGTTTTGCCAACGCACTCAAAAGATAACCCAACCAAATAAAAGTTTTTCGCTTTTGCAACTGATCCGACCACTTTCCGGAGTAGGTTTTCAAAAGACTGGCCACACCCTCAGCAACCCCCTCAATAAGCCCCACAGAAAACATCGAAGCCCCTAAGACCGTTGTCAAAAAAATGGGAGTGATCGGATAAAGCATTTCACTGGAAATGTCGGCAAACAGGGATACCAATCCCAGTCTCACCACGGTGGCATTTAAAACTTTTGGAGACTTCTCATCGGTGGTCATATCAAGTGAGTCTCGTATTTTGAGGCCCCCCCGTCAATCTGCGCCCTCGCAATCGAAAAAATAACGATTCTTGCCACTGTCAAAAAGAGTGACAGTCCAAGCTCCTCAAATCAGGCCCCTATTTATTCTGAGCAAGTCTTCTTTTTGCAACTTATTCGAGGTGGAGGTCTTTATGAAGCTCAAGTCCCTGCTTTTTTTAGCTGCTCTGGCAATAGCCCCCCAAGCCTGGAGTGCCCAGGAGGTGGATGCTTTCCAGGTGAATGAAGTGGTCTATGATCTTGCCACCCGAAGCCCCTATGTGGTTTATAAAATCAATCAGGAACACAACTATCTTTTCTTGAAAAAAGACGTTCAAGACCCCGATGTTTTACCTCGCAAACCTTCCGAGGTTACAAAGCTCACCACGCCTGAAAATATCGAGATGGAAAAAGCCAAACTCCAGTCTCTGAAATCTGGTGACATCGTGAGCTTCTACAACAACTCTCTCAAAGATTTCGATTACGGGACCGTGGCAAATACCTTTGCCGATGGAATGCTCACCTTCCGCGTACGCACCTTCCATGACGGCGGAAGTTACATCACCTTCAATGACTACCGCGCTCACATCAGCCAAGTGGGAGTGCCTGTCGCGGAACTCAATGGTTTTAAGGCCGGACAGAAAATCTGTTTTAAGGGAGAAAAAGGAGATCTAGACACCGTCTTTACCAACGGCACTGGAAAAATGGTGATGGGCGACTTCTTTGGCGCTCGCTTCTTGATCTTTGAACGTTGGAAGATCGTTGACCTTTCCAAACTTGACTCTTGCGAATAAAAACCACGGCTGACTCAAGGATCCCCCTGGTCAGCCGCTTCTTTATCTTTTTACTTCTTCTGAATCTTTCTTAAAATGATTTCCAACGGACAAAACTTAGTGAAACTGGACTGAAGCAGATTCAATCCTACAAAGGCTGTAAAAAACAGCCAGTACTGTGAATGAAAGTGGGCCAACATTAAGCTGACTAAAATAAATGTTCCTGCAAAAGCCCGAATTTGATTTTCAATGGTCATACGTCACTTCCTTCTGTTTTCATTTCATTATGAATGACTCGCGCACGAGTCTTTCCAACAAGCCAATAATAAAGAACCGGAACCGCAAAACGACTTAACACCGTCGCAGCCACCTCCCCAAAGATCAAGCTCACAGCCAGTCCTTGGAAAATGGGATCGGCCAACATCACAGAACTTCCCACCACCACAGCGGCGGCAGTCAAAAGCATCGGTCTGAATCGCAGAACCCCGGCACTCACCACGGCCTCTTTAAGATTCATGCCCTGTCCCAGTTGATGCTCGATAAAGTCCACCAGGATAATTGAATTTCGCACAATAATTCCGGCGCCCGCGATAAATCCGATCATCGACGTCGCCGTAAAATAAGATCCCATCATCGCATGACCAGGCAAAATACCGATCAAACTTAGAGGAATCGGCGTCATAATCACCAAAGGAACGGCGAAACTTCTAAACCAACCCAACACCAAGATATAAATCAGAACCATCACGACACCAAAAGCGCCGCCAAGATCCCGGAACACTTCGTAAGTGATGAACCACTCTCCGTCCCACTTCACAACAGGCGCATTGGTGTTCCAAGGAACATCCGCCGTTTGCAAAGGGTATTTGATCTGCGGAGCCAACTTCAAGATCCCATAGACCGGAGCCTCTTCACTTCCCGACAATTCACTCATAACATAAGAAACAGGTTTTAAGTTCTTTCTATGCAAAACCTGATTGGGAATCTCTTTGGGAGCCTTTAAAACTCTTTCCGCCTCAACAGATCCTGATTCAAAAGAAGGAACCGTCAAACCTTCAAAAGGACGACTTCCTGATCTGGCTTTTTGTTCAAAAGAAAGATCCACATTCACGTCTTCAGGAGAATTCACATCCTGCAAGCTGGTCACGGGAGTCTCTGAGAACACCAATCGTCCCAAAGCCATCAGCTCGGAGGATTTTGTTCCAAAGACCCCTCCTTGCGCCTGATCGTATTCATAGACTTTTCTAGGACGTCCCCCGCGAAGGGTCGTGTCCAGGTCCACCACGCTGGGCTCATTTGCAAACACCTGTTCAATTTCTTTCGTCACCAGTTCTCGAGACTTTTCGTCAGGCCCGTAAACTTCCGCCATCATCGTGGCCAGAACGGGAGGACCCGGAGGAATCTCCAAAACCTTCGTGATCGCCTGTTTTTCTTTTGCAAACTCTTGAATCACAGGACGAAGACTTTCAATGATTTCGTGACTGGAAACTTTACGCTGACCTTTCTCTGTCAAAACAATCTGTAAATCGTTTTGA
>JAHRXB010000009.1 GCA_019104905.1 Bdellovibrio sp. | reverse complement strand
GCTTTGGGTTTAAAAGGGGGCCTGGGCCTTGCAAAACGCTCAGACAGTCCGCGCGCGAAGGGAGCCTTTTTGGCTCCCTTTTTTTATTTTTTTTAGTCTTCTGAGTGGTAGGGTAGGGGTGTCGGGCGCTGCGGAACTCGGTTTTGCAAGGCCCAGGCCCCCTTTTAAACCCACAGCGCTGGAATTGTGTCTTCTTGTTATGTGGTTTTTTTGGAGGGATGGTTGTTGGGTTTGGGATTTGTTTTTGTTTGAAGAGCAGAGATCTTTTTATCGAGAGTTGTATTATTTTAAAGTGAACGGGGTTTTGGCTAGAAGTTGGCCGTTGATCATGATTTCTAGGTAGTGGGTGCCGGGGTAGTATTTTCTTGTGGTTATGGGTTTGAAAGAGTGTTTCTTTTTTATGTTCAGAGATTCTCGGGCTTTCAGGGATTTGCTGGTGAGTTTGAAAACTTTGGGTTTGTTTTCTCCGTTGGATTTTTTGTGGTGAATTAAATAGTCCACCATGACTTGAGCCGAGTGGGTGCTGGTGAGTTCAAAAGAGAACTCGAGGGAGCTGCCTATTTTCACGGTTTTGGCAGAGAGTTTTAGATTTTTTACCTGAAGTTTTCCCGTCGTTTTATAACCTAAAAGTTTCAGAGCTTCGGGGTGTCCCTTTTTTAATAAAGTTCTTAGAGCGTGTTTGGCGATCCAGTTTATTTTACCTTTGTGTTTTTCTGGCGCTTCTTTCAGCCATTTTTTTGCTGTCTTTACCGCTAAAGCGGGATGATCTTTGGAAATATCATTGAGGTGATTCGCGACAGATTTTCTGACGTAAAGTTCTTCGTCGTATTTTAATTTTTCTAGAAGTTCCAGTGTCGGGGAAGGATCTTGGATGAACGACTTCAGTTGCTCACCCCAGGGCAGTCGAGGACGGCTGCCCTCTGAAACCAAACGGCGCACGTGATGATTTTCATCTTGGCTCCACTGGTGCAGGATCTTGAGTGTCTTCTTTTCTTCATGAATCAGAAAAGGACGAATGGCAAATTCGGCGGTGAACCTTTGCGTGAGTTCATGAAGAGCCTCCATGGACTCATCAAAGTTTTCAAGACCATAACGATGTACGTATTCTGTGACGGCCCAAAGATCAAACCCGGTCAGGGGCTTGGCTTTGGGGCTGGGGGTCGTTGTGGCTTTAAGAAGAATGCGGAGGGCTTTTTTGTAGTCTTCAGGCAAATATTTTTTTAAGTAGTCGCAGATCAGTTGAACACGAGGTTTGAGTTCAAGCTTTTGAAGATGCAGGGTTAACGCTACAAACTCTTTGCGATTGAAAGACGGGTGGTGATGCTGAATGTGCGTCGCTATCCGTTCGACCAAATCGGCATTGATCCAGTTTTTAAAGGCAGAGTCTGAAGCGTCTTCTTTTTTCTGTGGCATTACTTCTTATCAAAGCTCATCTTGTCGCAATAGTGGCGAAGCTCTTGGATGCTTTCGCGGATGTCCTCCAAAGCGCGGTGTTTGTTGGACTTCTCGTAGATATAGTTGAACTTGTTGTTGATGATCACTTTCCACGATGAAACATCCACCATGCGATAATGCAGGCGAGCCGCCAAATCTGGCATGTACTTATTGATAAAAAGACGATCTTGCATGATCGAATTTCCCGCAAGGACGGGGCGATCTTTAGGATCGGGGAAGTGTTTCTTCACCAGGTCCACAAGTTTAGCCTCGACTTGATCGGGCTCCATGCCGTTGGGAACTTTGGCAGTCAGGCCGGATTTCTTGTGATGCTCTTTATTCCAAGCATCCATGGCGTCGAGGTATTTTTGCGGTTGTTTCACCACAGTTTCAAAAGTGTCGAGTTCTTTAAAGTTGAGATCGGTGACGATCGCGGCAACTTCGATGATCACTTCTTTTTCGACATCGAGACCTGTCATCTCCATATCAAGCCAAAAAAGTTTCTGCATGGGGATTCCTATTCTAGGGTCATTGACCCGAAAGCTCTATAATGAGGGAATCCTTAGGTTGTGACAAGGGGGCTTTAGTCTTTCTGTTGCTCCATGCCGCAGCGAAGGGCTTCCTCGATGGTGCGAATTAAAGCTCGCTCGTCCCAGGGTTTGCTGACAAAGGCGTAAACTCCCAGCCTTTGGGCATCATAGACAATATCTTTTTGCCCGAAACCCGTGTGAATAATAAAGGGAGTGTTAATGCCGTTTTCTCGCATCCACTTCAGAACGTCCATACCTGACTTTTTGGGCATTTTTTCGTCTGAAAGGACGGCGTCGAACTGTTGTGTCTTCAGAAGCTCAATGCCTTCAACACCATTGGCCGCCTCTTGAATCAAAGAGGCCGAGGTTTCAAGTAAGGCAATAAGAACTTCACGCAGCTCGGACTCATCATCGATGATAAGAAGGCGTCCTTTTTTTGGGGTGGGGGCTGTGTTCGTCATAGGTTGATTATGACAAAGTTGATTTGCGACGTCACCGACAGAGCGCCGGTGAGTCGGTAAAATTATTTAGGAGCTTTTAGTAAAGAGGGCTCTTTTCTAAAAATCCTTATTTGCTTTTTGATGAGCCAGTGATTTTGTATTCACCAGCTTTTGTAACAGCAGCTTGAATCTGATCTTGAGAGATGTTGATTCCAGTTTTTGGTGAGATCACAAGTTTACCCATACTCACGTCGCACTTCTCTAGGCCTTCCATGTTGCAAACTTGCGCTTTGATGGAGCGGACGCAGGAATTGCAGTGCATTCCTTCGATATTGTAAGTGATGGTTTCTGCCAAGGCAGTTTGGGAGATAAGCAAGGTTGCAATGATAAAAGCCTTCTTCATGGGAGCCTCCTTTGAGTCTTTAAATGACAGTATACCCGTTTTTGGCTATTTCCAAGAGGTCTGGGTGCTTAAAATAAGGGCATTAAACACCATGCTAAGGAATATTTTAAAGAATCTTGTTGAATTGCGGGTCCAGAGTAGCTATAAAAGATTCTCCAAATCGATGTGGGGTGGTAGTTAAGTTGGTTATAACGTCCGCCTGTCACGCGGAAGGCCGCGGGTTCGAGTCCCGTCCACCCCGCCATTTTTCTAAATGGCCAATCCCCACGAAGTAGG
>JAHRXB010000224.1 GCA_019104905.1 Bdellovibrio sp. | reverse complement strand
ATTCACAACATCAGCCTCAAGGCCCTTTGCCGCGGCCATTTCGCCAGCCTGTTGAGTCTTTTTTCCATCAGCCACATCCGCGCCCATCTTGTTTTTTGCATAACGAGCGGCAAATTCAGAGTCTTTCTTTGCGCAAGCACTCATCGTTAAGGTCGCAACCAGCAGAGAAATAAATAAAAACTTAAAATCCTTCATAGAGTGCCTCCTCATTCGACAAACAAGGGTGCAATCCCTTCGCCAAAGAGTCTCAACAGTTAAGCTTTCAATATACTTAGAGATTCTCAATTTGAGACACTCGCCCCAGGGGAGGCTCCCAAGAGAAATGCCTTTTTGGGGAGGATGTCGCTCAATTCATGAACAGAGTTTAGGGACGATACACCAGACGGTAGCGTCTTTTAAATCCCGAAAAACAAGTCAGCTTATCGTGATCAGAAAACAAGCTCTCACAGCGATCAGACTCAAATGGGAAATAGAACTTATTACTGATAGCTTCCAGACATTGCAGCTTGTCTGCATCACTAAAAAAACGAGAGCAGCTTTGGACCGCGTCCACGACAAAGAGCTCGGTTCTAGACATCAGATTTACGCAAGTATTCTTGTCTTCATCGAAGAAGAACTGTTCACACATCCGAGCCACTGCATTTTTCCCTGGGTCGGGGTTTACTTTAAAGAAGGTTCGCCAACGATAGGGGCGTTGAACTTGTTTGAGGCAATTCCACTTATCTTCAGGAAAACTCTGGCTATCACAGACTCGAGCTTCCGCCTCTTCGATCACTTGATTGAGTAGACTTAAAACACAGCTTGCTTTCTCTGAATCAAACGACAATTGATCGCAAATACGAAGTGCTGGAAGCGAAGACCAATTGGCAGCCGCATTCCCCTGCATACAGCGGACGGATTCCTCTTCATCCTGAAGTTGCGCACAATACTGAGCGGTTTGATAAAGACCTGGATAGGGATCAATATTACTCTGAGCTTTCACTTGAAAAGAGAACATCAGTGTCAACAAAGCCAAACAGACGATTTTCATGAGTCCCTCCTGAGGAATTAAGCCCTTCAGAAGATTGTTGGCAGGTCTTGAGCGACTAATAAACAGATAACTTCCTGCAACATTTGTCCTATGCAGAAATTTACAGAAAAAACAGAGATTCTTGAAAACTAAAAACAAAGCTCCGCTTTTAAGGCAGAGCTTTGTTTTTTGGAATATCCAATTACTTTTTTGCGACAAGCTTTAAAGTCAGCTCAAACTCATCATTAATGATTTTGTCGCCGGCAAGTTCTTTAAAGAAATTGCCTGAACCATATTTAAGACCCCACTTCGTGCGATCCACCTTTACATTAGCTTCTCCAGTCACAACGCCCTTATCCGCCGAAAGCTTAACTGGAAACTCGATCGCATTCGTTTTGCCGATCATCGTCAGTTCACCCTTCACAAGGGCTTCTTCTTTTGATTTCGCCGTTACACTTGTCACTTTAAAGACGGCCGTTGGAAACTTCGCGACGTTAAAAAAGTCTTCACTCGAAAGATGGCCCACCAACTTTTTTTGATATTCAGGACTGTCTTTCAAATCCTCATTGGCAATCGTGGCCATATCAATCACGAAATTACCAGCACTCAACTGACCTTTTTTATCCAAGGTCACGGACCCTTCTTTCATCACAATACTGCCCACATGAAAGCTTCCCATTTTTTTGGAACCCTTCCAAGCCACGGAGCTTGCTTTGGTATCGATCTTATAAACATCGGCTGCAAAAACCGAAGTTGCCATCACCATCACAAGGGTTCCCAAAACAAATTTCATCATCTTCATCTCCTTTACAGATGTCGTTTGTTAATACACATCAAAACTATTTCTTAAATGAAGAGACAGATCAACCCTCCTCTGAAAAACAAAACCAAGATCTGTAAAATTGCTTTTTACTCCGAAGGAGTTGGAGAAATCTTCTATTGGATTTCATTGAATTTACAAAAAAGAAGAGAGCCGCTGGGGCTCCCTTTGCAAGGCAGTGATTCCTTCAGTGGAACCGATAACCGAGTTGAGATTATCGTGGCCTTGCCTGAATTCAGTATCCGCTCTTTGTATTTTTCTTCAAGTCTAGAAATGATCTGTGAAAATGAACACGAGTGCATTAGCTTTTCTATAAAAGGGAGGGTGGATCTATGTCATCCCTAGGCCTTGTTCTTTCCGGAGGTGGTGCGCGCGCTGCCTATCAGGCCGGAGTGATAGCTGCTATCGCGGATATCTGCTCTGAGATGGGCATCTCTCAGCCCTTTGACTTCTACACGGGCCTCAGCGCCGGGGCCATCAATGCCGCAATGATTACGGCCACAGAAAGCTGTAATATCAGAGATGCCTGCGAGAACCTGACCGGACTTTGGAGTCGTGTTGAATCACATCAAGTCTATCTGACCGATCCTCTATCTTTGTCGATGAGAGGACTTCACTGGATCGCGGACCTATCCCTAGGGGGAGTCAAAAAGAGCTCTCCGGGAAAATCACTTCTTAACAATGTTCCTTTAAAAAAACTTATCTCTGACAATTGTCAGTTTGAAAACATTCAGAAAAACTTGGAAAAAAAGAAATTTCGGGGACTGGCTGTCTCGGCCTTGGATTATTTTTCCACCTGCACAATTACCTTCTTGCAGTCCCAAGAGGAAATCCCTCTGTGGAAACACGCTCGCCGACAGGCTGAAAGAAGCACTCTCACTGCGGAACATATTCTGGCGTCCTCGGCGATTCCCCTCTTATTTCCGCCGGTCTCTCTTGAGAATCGATATTTTGGCGATGGGTGCATTCGCAATCAATCTCCCTGTGGTCCCGCCATCAATATGGGCGCTCAAAAAATTATTGCGATTGGCGTTCGTCGTCGCCAAGAAATTTGTTATAGCTCTCCCCATATCAATAGAAATCAATCACCCACCGTGGGGCGCGTGGTGAGTGTTTTGCTGAATGCGATCATGATGGACGGAATGGAGATGGATATGGAACGTCTTGATCGGATTAACACGAACATCTCTAAACTCTCTGACGTCGAAAAGAAAAACCTCTCTGTTCGATTCATTGATCACCTTTGGATTTCACCGTCCGTCGATATCGCTGAAATTGCCGCAGAAAAAGTAAATAAACTGCCTCAGATGATTCGTTATCTTTTAAAAGGCCTCGGCTCCCTTCAAGACGCCAGCGAAATTGCAAGCTTCCTTCTTTTTGAACCTTCATACTGTGAAAAGCTTATTGAAATTGGATTTGAAGACGGGATGAAAGAAAAAGAGCAGATTCAACGTCTGCTCTCTTCCCCTTAGATTTCAACTTGAATTCCCACTTCAATAACCTGATTCGGTGGGATACGGAAAAAGGCCGTGGGTCTTTGTGCATTCTTAGACATCACCGCAAACAAACGCTCTCGCCAATGAGGCATTTGCGGCTCCTCCGCACGTCGCGGGCCTTTGTCCGCGATGATGGTCTCACGTCCCAACACGAACGTGGTCTCATTCACGTTGAAGTTAATATCCCTTTGGCGGCAGGCCTCCAGAATATGCTTCATCTTTGGAGTTTCCATAAATCCATAATACGCCAAGATGCGGTACATATTCGGAATAACTTCTTGAATGGAGATTCTTTCATTTTTCGATACAAACGGCACTTCTCGAGTTTGGATCGTCAAGATCGCCACTCGTTGATGAAGTACTTTATTGTGTTTCAAATTATGCAATAAAGGCACCGGCACACCCCAAGGATCTCCGGTCATATAGATCGCTGTTCCTGGCGCTCGCAATGGAGGTTCGCGGAGAAGCTTTTGACAGAAATCCTCAATAGGCATGGAGCGTTCTTTCAGGCGTCTGAACAAAACCTGACGCCCCTTTTGCCACGTCGTCATCAAAAGATAAATAACAGCCCCAATAACCAATGGCACCCATCCCCCGTGCGCCACCTTACGAACACTGGCTCCAAAGAATGCCAGATCCATAATTAAAAAGGCTCCAAAAATTCCAGAGGCTTTCAACAAACTCCAGTTCCACTTTTGGCGAGCCACTTCATAAGCGAGGATGGTCGTGATAACCATCGTCGCCGTCACAGCAATACCGTAAGCCGCCGCTAAGTTACTCGATGTCTTAAACGTGAGCACCAACCAGATAACACCCACAAAAAGAGCCCAGTTTACAGCAGGAACATAAATCTGGCCAATTTCCTGACTGGATGTATGAACAATAGAAATACGTGGACAGAAACCCAATTGAATAGCCTGACGAGTGATTGAGAAAACTCCTGAAATCAAAGCTTGAGATGCAATCACCGTCGCCATGGTCGCAAGAATGACCATCGGCAGAAGGGCCCACTTCGGAGCCAACAAATAAAATGGATTCGAAATCGCTTCGGAATTATTTAAAAGCAAAGCGCCCTGACCAAAGTAATTTAAAGTCAAAGCGGGCAATGCCACGAAAAACCACGCCAGACGAATCGGCCTTTTTCCAAAGTGTCCCATATCCGCATAAAGAGCCTCCCC
>JAHRXB010000150.1 GCA_019104905.1 Bdellovibrio sp. | reverse complement strand
TTGAACAGGGTATTCTCTTTCGACTCGAAGCCTCTGGGTGTGAGTTTGCTGGTTTTTCATTAAGGAAAAGAATTTATGTCTAAGAAAGATATTTTTGGTGATGATGTTCAGGAGTCCAAGGACTTCGCAAGTTTTGAAGAGATGTTTGCTCAGTCTGAAAAGAGCATGGATCGTCGTTTGAGTGTTGGCGATCAACTGCAAGGGGAGATTCTTTCGATTGGGAAAGAAGAGGCGTTTATTGCGACCGGCACCCCTGTGGACGGAATGATTTTCACTCGTGATCTTTTGGATGAAAACAAACAAGTGAAATACAAAGTCGGCGACATCATTGATTGTGTGGTGACGGCGATTAAAGGGGGCGAGATTCGCCTTGCAAAAAAAGGATCTTTGGCCGCGACGACGGATTCTTTGGAAGATGCCTTTGATATGGAACTTCCGGTAGAAGGCCGTGTGACTGAGACCTGCAATGGTGGTTTCCGCGTTAGCGTTCAAGGCAAGACCGCCTTTTGCCCCATCAGTCAGATTGATTTGAAGTTTGCTCAAGATGTGACGGAATATGTTGGACGAAAATTTGAGTTCTTGATCACGCAGTTTGACAGCAAAGGTCGTAACATCGTGGTGTCTCGTCGTCGTTTGTTGGAGCTGCAACGGGCAGAAAATGAAGGCACGTTCATGTTGAAACATCAACCGGGCGCGGTGTTTGAAGGTAAAGTGGTGCGCCTAGAGCGTTTTGGTGCCTTCGTTGAACTTGAGCCAGGGATTGAAGGTTTGATCCACGTTTCTGAGTTGGCGTGGTCGCGCGTGAATGATCCTCATGAGATCGTCTCTTTAGGTCAGAACGTGACCGTGAAACTTTTGAAAACCGAAGAAATCGACGGCAAGCTGAAGATCTCATTGTCATTGAAACAGGCCGATGGCGAAGGCAATCCTTGGTTGTCAGTCCCTCAAAAGTTCCCGGTAGGAACGGTCGTAAAGGGGAAAGTGGAAAAGAAAGAGACCTACGGTCTTTTCGTCAACATTGCTCCTGGAGTGACAGGTCTTTTGCCAAAATCCAAATGGCGTGACTCGGTCGATGCCTCTCAATATGAAAACAAAAAACGTGGTGATGAAGTGACTGTGCAAGTGGATCAAATTCTTTTTGAAGAAAAGAAGATCTCTTTGGGGCTTCCGCACGAAGCTGAAGACACAAGTTGGAAGTCACACACGACTTCCGCCAGCGGTTTTGGTTCTCTTGGGGACGCCTTTAAGAACCTCAACCTCAAACCGAAATAAGTATAAACTGGCCCCTTTCACTGTTGTTACATCCCGCCTTTTTCATCTGCTGGCCACGACGGCCAGCAGAAAGGCCCTCTCAGGATGGAAGTAGCATCGCACAGCAAGGACAGCTGTAGATTTCACCTATGTACTTGGATAACGGATCAACTCTAAATTGTGATAAAGAGCATAGATGGCAAGAGCCACAGCCAGATGCTCTTTCTTTTTCGAGGTATTCCAGGTTCGGCGGAAGAGCCGATTGATATTAGCCCTGAACATCGCGAAGGTATGATTTAGACTAAAAATAGGATCAAAGCCTCCGGCCTTAAGCTCTCCTTGTCCGACCACACACCCCCTGCGGCCTTTAAAAACAACATGGGCGCAGTCTGGGAAGAACTCTTTCACATGTTTTGGGTAGTGAGGATTTTCATCTGATTTAATCAAGGCCTTGGGAGCAACAAAGGGCTGAAGCTCCTTAAAAAGAGATTTTCGACAAATCCCTCGATGATCTTCTCTTTTGCCGTATTTCTTGATGGATCTCTTTACTAAAAGACCCTTGGCTGGCATCTGAGCCACTCGGAACCCAAGGATCCTCCTTGATCTGGATTCTACAGCCATCACTACGGAAAGAGGCTTGAGCTTGCTGTGCTCAAAAGTCTCTAAGTCATCGAACTCGATCTCTGTTGAAGGAGGGTGATTCTCCCGGTCTTGCTGTAAAAACAGATGAGCATAAAGCCCCATAAAGAGGAACTTTCTGACGACGGTTTTGCGATTGACCTTTAAGACGCGGCCCATGCGACGTTGTGAGTAACCACTGGCAAAGTGAGTGAAGACCTCAGCGTTAAGATGCCGTTTTTTCTGACGATAGCAGGGATGAAAACTTGCCGATGAAAAAGAACGCCGACAAGGTTTACAGCGATATCTTTGCTGCTTTAGTCCATCACATTTTCGATGAAAGTAGCCAAAGGCAACAATGATAGCCCGGGACTCGGATGAGGGATTTTGCGAATGACAATAAGGACAGTGAACGCTCATGTTGCCAGCAAAAGAGCAAAGTCTTTGCCAGCAACACTTAAGGGGACCAGTTTACATTTTCATAATTTGTTTGTGTTTGCGCGTACTAAACCCAAAAAGCTGGTATAAAGGACACCACGAGACAAGCCCCGTCATCAAGGGGATGAGTCCTAAAAAGAACCAAGGATTTGCAGGTCCCCAAAAGGCCAAGCTTGTGATGAGCAAACCACCCACGATACGAATAATTCTTTCGGTAGTGCCGATGTTATTTGAAAAGATTTGCATAAAAGCCTCCTGAATTACAAAAACAGTATATCACTTTCAGGAGCGAAAAAATTATGTCCTTCATCATAGCGAAGGACATAATTCAAGTTTACTCAGCTTTATTGGACGCCCTTTTCCATTCTCTTTAAGAAGGCCTCTGGCTTTTCGAATTGTGTGAGCGTCAAGGCATCAATCCAAACACCGTGCAGATTAATAAAGACCACCGTCGGCAGACCTTGGATGTTGTACTTCTTTTTAAGGGCACGAAGTTGTTCAGAGTCCTTTGTCGCATCAAACTTGAGCAGGACATAGTTCCCCGCCATGGCGCGAATGCGGGCGTCGGAAAAAGTATGCTCTTCAAGCTCATGACAAGCAGCGCACCAATCGGCCCAGAAGTCGATGATCACCGGTTTTTGATCTTTGGTGGCTTGAGCTAAAAGCTCTTCCGAGTAAGGTTGCCAGTTGAGCTTTTGAATTTTATTGAGGCTGTCCGAGGCGGAAATGCGCCCACGAATATAAGGGCGAAGATCAAACGCTGCAAGTGCGACATGGCCAATGCCCACGATCAGCAAAGCCTGCATCAACCCTTTACGGATGTGATTGAGAGTCGATCCCTTCGAGGAAAGGAAGGCTCCATAGACGCTGGCGATGGTGATTAAACCAATGCCGAGGGCTAAGTCATACCAACGATCGGGTAATAAAAGGTCCAAGTAATAGTAGAAAGCACTCAGCATCAAACTTCCCAGGATGAATTTAAATCCATTCATCCAAGATCCTGAGCGGGGGAGGCTTTTCACTAGTTGATTGGAAAGTCCCAGAGCAATAAAGATAAGTCCCAAGCCCAGGGCATACGTGAACAGATACAAAAAGCCCATCATCTTATTTTGCGTTGAGGCGACATAAGTGAGAATGGCGACCAGCACAGGGCCCACGCAAGGACTGGCGACGATTCCCGCAAACAGCACTGTTAAGTAGGCTCCTCCAAGGCTCTGCTTTTGTTTTCCTCGGCC